>NZ_JBHMAA010000003.1:0-209841 GCF_042429745.1 Neorhizobium puerariae
CTCATGGCCGAGGATCGCCGGAAACAGGCCTTCCGGATCGGCCCCCGACAGCGTGAAATCGTCCGTATGGCAGATCCCCGTCGCCTTCACCTCGACCAGAACCTCCCCAGCCTTCGGACCTTCGAGCTCTACCTCAGTCACGACAAGGGGTTTTCCGGCCTCAACAGCCAGAGCAGCGCGTGTGCGCATGGATCGCCTCCCGAAAACTTACATGATGCGGGCCTTCTGCGGCCTTGACTGCAGATTACAAACGGGTGAAGCGCAGTGACAATTGCGACCTTAGTGTGTGTATCAGCCCTTTTAGCATGGCCATCGGTAGGCCTATACTGACGCTTGTCAGGGAGGACATCGTCATGAAAATCGCAAGCTTGGCGTTGTTTGCGGTGCTTGCCCCGGGGATGGCCGGAGCCGCCGATTTTTCCGATCCGGACTGGCCCTGCATCCAGCGCAAGGTGGAAAACCTGTCGCCGGGGCTGATGTGGCCGACTCCGGTGACCAGGACGTCTTTGCCTCAGGAGGCCGCCGATCTGGCCTCTATTCTTGCCCTGCGCCGGGTAAGCCCCGAAGAGGCCGAGACGCAGGTCCAGAGCTTCGTTGAAAAGATGCCGGCCGCCGATGCGCAGCTTCTCGGCAACATTTTCTACGACGCCTTCGACAAGCTCGCCGAGGACCGCCATCGCCTGATCAGCGGCATTGCGCGCTATTCCCGCAGCCAGATCGCCCTGTCGAAGAAGATCGACGACAGCCGCAGCGAAATGGCGAAGCTGACCGCCGGGAAGAGCCAGGAATTCGACCGCATCGACAAGCTGGAAGAACAGATCGACTGGGACGAGCGCATCTACAAGGATCGGGCGCAGGCGCTGACCTATGTTTGCGAAACGCCAGTCATCATCGAGAAACGCGCTTACGCGATCGCGCAGCTATTGCTGAAACACCTCCAGCACTGACATCGGCAACTTACGAAGCGACACCTTATTCCCATTCCAGTTCGGTATAGGCCGTCGTCGCGTTGCGGGGATTGTAGAGATCGAACAGCACCCACGTCTGCGCCTCGCTCATGCCGATGCTGCGTGATGCTTCGGCAAGCGGCACTCCCGCCCGGACAGCGGCCCGCGTGTCGGTTTCCAGAACCTCCAGATAATGCGCCAGCGCTTTCGCCCCGGCCGGCCAGCCAAACACCGGACCGCCATGGCCCGGCACGGCGCGGACGGCTTCAATCCCCGAAAGCGCATCCAGCACCGAGCGCCAGCCCTTGAGCGAGCCGTCGAGCGCCGGCGCATGCTCGTCGAAAAGCAGGTCTCCCGCGATCAGCGTCGCGGTTTGCCTGTCGAATACGGTGAGATCGGAAGACGTGTGAGCTGTCGGCCAGGCCTTCAGTTCGATCGTCCTGCTGCCGAGATCGATCGTCTCCATATCGGCAACCATGCGGTCCGGCATAACGATCCGGCTACCGAGAAAGACCTGCGCGCCGATCAACCGGCCGAAGCTCGCCTGGTAGCTTTCCGCCCGGTCGGCAAGCGCCCCCGGCAGGTTCTGCTGTCCGACGATCTTCGCCCCGGCCTCGCGCAGCGGTTCGGCGCCGAAAACGTGGTCCGGATGCATATGGGTCAGGATCAGGTGGGAGATCGGCAGTGCGGTCCGCTGGCGAACGGCAAGATAGACCTCCTCGCCCACCTGCCGGGAACCGCCGGCATCGACAACGGCAACGCCCTGCGTTCCGACCACGAATACGATGTTGGAGACATCGCCGGCATTCCCGGCATCCGGTTCCGCCACGTCACCGCGATGAACGAACAATCCGGGCGCTATTTCCGTGAATGCAAGCCGCGACTCCCGACGCGGCCGGCAGAACGGTTCGGCGGGAGCGAAGGTGGTAAGCCAGGACGGGGGACGATCCCGCACGCTCTCTTCGCATGCCGCCTCGCTTACCGCCGCATGACCCGGCAGCAGCGCCACGCGGCAGGTCCCGTCGGAAGAGGCCGCACCGGATGCCTCCACGGCGGACAGTAGACACAAAGACACGAAAGCCTCGAACATCGGCCTCTTCCTGTTTCCGGACACCAGAATCCGACGGAGCCTGCGTCCGGCACGGCAATGCCTCAACACATCCGAAAGGCTCGGTTCTTCGCAGGCCCGACATGGCATATGATGAAAGACATGAGTGCCCCAGGCATTGCAGGCCATCAGCACAGGGGACATCGCACCGATGAGACAAGCACTTGCGGCGCTGTCGGATCCTGCTTTCAGCGGGTTTCGCCCTGGGCGATGAACCGCGCCCGAACAATCCGATGGTCGAGAGCGCCACCTGGAACGACATCAGGGGCGACGTCGCCGGTGACGCATCCCTGCTCGATGGCGGAGGCTTCCTCACGATGACCGCTCCCTATCGCGCCGATGACGCGGCTATCGTGCCGATCACCATCGAACAGACGGACAGGACGATGGGCCCCATTTCATCGATCAAGCTGGTGATCGATGAAAACCCTTCGCCGGTCGCCGCCGAAATCCGTTTCGGCCCGGCCATGATGCCCCTGAAATTCGAAACCCGCGTGCGGGTCAACCAGTATTCCAACGTCCGGGTGATCGCGGACACGCCGCAGGGCAGCTACATGACCGGCCGTTTCGTCAAGGCTTCCGGCGGTTGCTCCGCGCCGGCGACGAAAGATCCGGCTGCCGCGCTGAAAGGCATGGGCGAAATGCGCCTGAGAAGCTTCGACACGGCAGGCACCGCGCAGAACGTCCGTCGGGAAGCGCAGATCATGATCCGGCACCCGAACTATTCAGGCTTGCAGCGCGACCAGATCACTCAACTCTTCATCGGCGCCCATTTCATCAACGAACTGGAAGTGCGCCAGGGCAGCGAATTGCTCTTCACGCTGCAAGGCGGCATATCGATCAGCGAGAATCCCACTTTCCGTTTCACCTATGTCGACGATGGTTCGCTGGAGTTCACCATCCATGCGGTCGACACCGAGGGCAATATTTTCGACCGCGTCCTGCCCAAACGCCCGCCGGCCTGACAACAACGGTTCAGAAACAGAGCATTTCCGCCTCGGCCTGCGCCCTCCGCAGATCGGTGACCATGGCGCGTGGCACGACTGCCCCCTTGAACATCGAAAGCTGCTCGCCGGTCCCCTGCTGCAATGTCAGAACGGTCTCGGCCTCGACATATTTCTCATAAGGCAGGATGGAGGCGATCACGTCTATGGAACAGGCGCATTGCCTGAGGACCGTGCGGTTCTGCCCATTTGCCGCCATGCAGGCGAAAACATAATCGGCGCGCGCTTCCGTGGGATAGTCGTTCAGCCGCTCCTGCAAGCTTTGCCCCGCCGCAGGCGCACCAAAGACCGAGGCGAGGAGGAGGCAGGCGATCAGCCGTCTCATGGCTTTGCCTCGCCCTTGTCCGTCAGCGTGATGACATTCCGGTAGCCGGCATCCTCCGCCCCCTGCCCCTCCGGCACGGTCGCTTCCAGCGAGTAGAGCCAGCCGGGCACCTCCTCCGAAACGACAACGGACAGCGCAAGCTCGGCGAAGCGCCCCATCCTGGCACGCGCCTTGTCCTTCTCCAGCGGGTGAAGCGTCACTCTCTGTGCGGCGATGTCGCGATCTCCAAGTTGCACCGAGACTGGCACGATCTCCGCATCCTTCAGGAGCGCCTCCTTGATGCGGTTGCGGATGTAGAACGGGCTTCCGCCGGATTGAGCGGCGATATCCGACAACGTGCTTTCAAGGAAATACATGATGAGCGGGTTGCCGACGGAAGCCGGGAAATTGCCGAGCGACCGCATCCGGGGACCCTGCCGAAGGATCAGCGCGACATTGTCGTCGCCGGTCAATTGCAGGCCGATATTGTCGCTGTCCGGCGCCTCTCCCTTCTTTCCGGCGGAAAGCACCCGGTCATAAAGCAGGGTATCCGGCGGCTGTTTTCCGACGCCTGCCGGCGGCGGGGCATCGAGCCCCGAAAGGGACCCTTTGTGGAACAGAAGATCGTAGGTTCCGGCAGCGGACGCAGCTCCGGCGAAGCCGAGCATTACGAGAAGAAGCACGAACAGACGCATTGCCAACCTCCCTTTTTGCCATGAGCCTAATGCCGTCTTCCTCAGCACGTCACCGCAGACATTGGTCTGTATTTAGGGTTGCATTTGGGGTCTGTATTCGAGGCCCGTATCGAAGTCAGCGGTCATCCCGCTTCACGCGACCCGCACCCGGGTCTTCCAGTCGATCAGCGCCCGGAGGCGTACGAGCTGCACCGGCTTGGTCAGCACGGCGAAGGACATCTCGTTCGCCTGCACCTGAAAGTCGCGGTGCCGGTTGGCGGAAATGATGATGGCCGGTATCTCCGAGCCGGCAAGCGCGCGCAGCGTACGGATCGTTTCGATACCGTTGTCGTCATCGTCAAGCTGGTAGTCCGCAAGCACGATATCGGGCGCGGTCCCGATCTCCTGCATCAGGGAGACGGCTTCGAGCGTCGAACCGGCCGCAAGCACGCTCGCGCCCCATCCCTCCAGCTTTTGCGTCATCGCATGCAGTTCGTCCGCATCGTTCTCGACCACCATCACGATCAGGTCGAGATCGCCCTCCGGCGCAGCCTCCACCACCGGGTTTTCGTAGAGGGCGACAGGGCCCGGCGCGGCCAGCGGCACGTCGATCGAGAACATGGAGCCCACACCCGGCCGGGAAACGAGACGAACCGGATGGCCAAGGTGACGACAGGCCCTCTCGACGATCGAGAGTCCCAGTCCCATACCGGTGCCCTTGCCCCGGCCGCCCCGGGTGAATTCCTTGAACACGCGCTCCTGGTCGGCTTCCGATATGCCAATCCCCGTGTCCCACACCTCGACGCGCAGGCGCGGGCCGGCAAGCCGGCAGCCGACCAGCACCTTGCCTCTTTCCGTGTACTGAATGGCGTTGACCACGAGGTTCTGCACCGAGCGCATGAGATAGCGCTGGTCGCTCGTCACCCAGCGGCTCGACGGCACGATCCTGAGCTCGATTCCCTTTTCCGAAGCGAGCGGCGCCAGGTCTTCGCTCAGTCCCTGCAGCATGTTTCCAAGCGAAAAGGACGTGATGCTGAATTCGGCGCCGGAACTGTCCAGCCGTGAAATGTCGAGCAGCGCCTGCAGCAGGGTCTCGATCGAGGTGAAGGAGCGGTTGAGGCGGCTCACGACCTCCTTCGCGCCCGTCTCCCCGACCGTCTCCGTCAGCGTCGACAGGTAGAGCTTGGCGGCATTGATCGGCTGCAGGAGATCGTGGCTGGCGGCGGCAAGAAACCGGGTCTTGGAAACATGCGCGGCTTCCGCGGCTTCCTTGGCAAGCCGCAATGCTCCTTCGATCTTCGTCTGCTCCGCGGCGTGGACCTGCAGTTGCCGGTTGGCTTCGGTCAGCTCCGCCGTGCGCTCCAGCACCCGCTGTTCGAGCAGGGCGGCCGCCTCCGTTTCCGCTGTCACATCCATGAGCGAGACGATGAAACCATCGTCCGGCAGGCCGTGCAGGCGCATGTCGAGGCGCATGCCATCGCGCCGCCGGAAGCGCTGCTGCACGGTCTCTCCACGCCGCAATGCCTTGAACCAGCGCGCCAATTCCGGCCGGCGGGATTTTCGGTCGAAGATTTCGTGGCGTTCGACATGCTCTATGATCCGCTGGAACGACGTGCGCTTTTTCAAAAGGGACAGAGGCACGCCGAGCAACGCGCCAAACCGTTCATTGTGCACCAAAAGCTCGCCTTCGAAGGAAAAAGTGCAAACCCCGAGCGACATGTGGTCGAAGGCCGCCTGCAGGAGATGGGCCTGCTGGTCGATCAGACGGTCCTTTTCCCGCCGGTTCTCCCGCACCAGATCGGTAATCTCCGTCTGCAGCACGGCAATATTGCCCGAACTGGTCTGGCGGCGGGAAATCTGGAACCACCGGTCATTGCGAAGCGCAATGACAAAGGAAGAGAAACTGTGACCGGCAGTCTCCGGCAGGCCGTTCGCCGTTCGCCTGCGAACGGCCTTCACGCCCTCGGTCTGCTCGCTTGCGAGGTATTTGCTGGCGTCGACGGCGCGAAGATAATCCTCGAATGCGAGCCCGGGTTTGATCATCGGCTCGACATCCGGCAGAAGCCGCCGGAACTGCGTGTTGCACACCTGCAGCCGATCTTCCGAAAAGAGGGCGAAGCCTCCTTCCATCGCAACCATGGCGTCGGCGAGATTGCGCTGCATGCGCTCCTGCGTCTGGTAGGCGATTTCGAGCTCGCTCGACGCCCTGCCGAGCGTGTCGAGCGCCTTTTCCAGATCCTTCGTCTTCTCCCAGACCTTGGCCTGCAGCGTGATCGCCGACTGGAACAGCGAATAGGCCGTGCCGCCCACTTGGTGGCCGCGCTCGGCGCGGTTGATGAGCGCTTCGATGATCTTCGCCTGCTTGGCGATCTGGACCTCGGGAGGGTCGTTCGGGTCGATCATAGGGCCGCCCCCCGTTCCGGCCGGAAGAAGGCAACGCCGACGAAGGTTTGGTTCACATGCACGCCAAGATGCTGCTCGCCATAGGTGCTGAAGCCGACCACACGGTGCTGGCGAAAGCGTTCCGATGCCTCGTCAGCCAGCCCCTTTCGTTCGATTTCCAGCTTGCGCAGGTAACAGTCGAACCCGAGGATGAAATCAGGTTCGGCGCCATCGTCATCGGTGACGGTCAGGCCGCTATCGAGGGTGCGGATGATCTCCTTGCCCCGCCCCAGCGTGAGAAGCAGGCCGTCATCGATCGCCGAGAGGAAGGTCAGGCCATGTTCTCCGTGGATCTGCTGGATGGCGCGCACATGATAGAGATCGCGATTGCGCACCAGCACCGGATTTTCCGCAAAGATGGTCGGAGAGAGTTCGTCGACCGGAACGCCGACAAGCCGCGCATATTCCTCCGCGGCGGGCGAACCGTTGATCTCCAGTACCAGCCGCTCCTCGGGAACTGCGCGGGTGACCACCATGCGGCTTTCCGTCGGCTGAAAGTGGTCGAAGCCGAGGCCCCGGAAATCGAGATCCGTTTCCAGCAACAGGAGAAGCGCCGCGTTGCTCTGGAATTCGCCGTCGCGCAGGACCTGCGTCTGCTGGAAGCGCAGTCCGTCGCCCGCGGAGCCGCCGAACACCGGTATGTCGCTGAGCCCTGCCTCCAGCGCCGCGACCAGGATATCCTCCTGCTTGGACAGCCCATCCGCAAAGATCAGCGCCAGGCGCCGACGTCCCGGCGTGCTGCCGAACTGGGCGGAAAGCCGCTCGGCCTGTGACACCACATCCGCGATGGAAAGCGGCGAGATCGGTGAAAACAGGGCCGACGCAACCCGGAAATGGCTTCGCTCGAAGGCGAGCGCGACCAGCCCGTCGTTATCATAGCCGCGCGGCGTTATCTGGCCGGCCGTAGTGCAGCCGAATACCACCGTGTCAGGCATGGCGTCCGCAAGCACGGCTGGCAACGCCTTGGTCGCCAGCCGACAGGGTACGAACAGAAGAATGAAGCTCGGCCGCGCGTTCGACAATTGACGGCGGATATCGAGGATAGCCTCCCTCGTATCGCCGGCATGGGACACGGCGATACGCACCGCTCTCGCGGGTTTCCTGTCAAGAGCCTCCCGTTGCGCCGCCACCCTCCTGCCGTCCTCCCGTGAAAGGCTTGTCACCGCCGCCGGCACCCTCCTATTGAAGGTTGTGGCGGATGGAAACTTCCCTCACCAGCATCGCCGCCTGGGTGCGATTGTGCACCCCGAGCCGCCGCAGGAGCGCCGTGATATGCGCCTTCACGGTCGCCTCGGCGAGCTGCATCTCATAGGCGATGAGCTTGTTCGGCATGCCTTCGCAGATCAGGCTCAGAATGCGTGTCTGCTGCTGCGAAAGATGAGCGATCTTGCGCGAGATCGTCTCGACGGAACGGTCGTCCTCCTGCGCCCGGGCCGGCATGGCATAACCCGGCGGCACATAGGTCTTGCCGTTCCAGATCTCCGTCATGGCTTCCTGGAACACCTGCCGTCCTGTTTCCTTTGGAATGAAACCCGCCGCGCCGGCGGAAATCACCGATTGCACGACACCTTCCGTCGTGATCGCCGAGATGACGATCACTGGAACATCCGGCATCTTTTCCTTGATCTTCAGGAAACCGCTCAAACCCGATACATCGGGCAGGTTGAGATCCAGGATGACAAGATCCGGCGAAAACCGCATTCGCAATTGATGCAATGCCTCGCCTAGCGTAGTCGCAGTTCGAATCCGGCGGGTATTGAAGATACTCTCCATCGTCGTCGCAAGAGCATCGCAATAGAGCGGGTGATCATCGATCACCAGCGCCGACTTGATCGAAAGCGACGGTACGGACAGTGCTGCCCGTGACATAGCTTTCCTCCCAAAAATCCTTTCTGGGCAATGCAGGAAGCCGTCTCGAACGGCTTAGGCACCACCGGAAAAATCTCTGCTCCCAATGCAGCCATGCTCTCCTCAACATGACAGCGACGAATTTGTCGCACAATTTTCCAGACCCGGCAATGCTGAGTTCAAAACTGTGATGAGGGCGGTCAGGAGCGATGTCGGCTCCAGCACGCCGGGTGCGGAATGGTCGGGAGCCTTTACACTCTCCGAGGACGCCGGGCCTGATCGACCGCGCTTCTTGAAGAATTTCAGCCGTCGCACACCAACGGCTGAACAAATTGAGGATATTCAAGAGGATGCGCGGGCGCATTACACGATGGAAGACAAGATCGGCAGTGACGTAAATCCTCCGATAACCGCCTCGGCGAACTGTTCGCTGTCTTCGGCGTAGCCGGCGTGGCCGACGCCGGTCATGGCCGTGACGGCTTTGCCCAGCACTGCGCCATGTTCCGCCACGACATTGGCAGGAACGATCCGGTCGCGGTCTCCGGAAAGAAAGTGGATGGGGCTGGTCGATTCGGCCAGAAGCCTATGCAGATCTGCTCGCGCATAGAGGGACGACGCGGCGCGCAACCCTTCAGGCGTCAGTCGCGCCATTTCGCCGCGAACAGCCTCGACAGCCGGCTCGTCGGCACCCTCGGCGCACAATGAGGCGGCGCGCTTTTGCGCATAAAGCTCCGGCCCTTCGGCGATGAGGTCTGCAATGCGTTTCGTGTGAGCTTCGGGCCAGTTCTCCGGTCCGCCGAGCCCAAATCCCCTGGGCGGAGAACTCAGCACCATCCGATCGACACGATCCGGATGGAAGTGTGCAAGGGTCGATGCCAGGACGCCACCAAGCGAATGCCCAAGAATATCGGCCCGCATGATCGCGATTTCGTCAAGAAGGCCACGCAGATGCTCGGCAAACTGCTCGAGTGTCGGAAAGTCGTCGTAAAGCCTGTCGCTGCCGCGATATCCCGGCATGTTCACAGCCACCGGCCGGAAACCGGCAGCCTCCAGCGCCGGCATGACCGGCACGAAGGAACGGGCGCTGCCGCCCAATCCGTGAAAAAGAAGCAACGGCCGTCCCGGGCCTTCGGAATAGGTCATCACGACAGTCCGGCCGGAGACGCGAACCGCATGATCCTTCAATATCCCGGTCGCCTCGACCTCCTGCTCCACAAAGTCAGGAACGGTCGCAAACGATGCGGCATCTTCCTCGTCGCCATCCGACCAGATCAGCTGGCCCGGTTCCTCGCGAAATGCGAACCGGCGCAGGTGCTCAACGACCATGTTCTGAAACTGTTCCATTTGCCCGCTGTCCGCCAGGCTGAGGCGAATGCGCAGAACGCCCTCTTCGGCATCCAGCTTGCAGATCTTCTCCGCACTGAACGGAATCCAGCCTTCATAAGGCGTGTAGGTTACCGGAAAACGATGGTTCCAGTGTTTGCAAAGCTGATTGAGATATTTTTCCGCGTTAGGCGTCGTGAAAGTCGTTTGGGAGATGGCCATGAAACAAACCTCACTGAAATCAGATAACCGGGTTCTCGAGGACACCTATTCCGTCGATCTCGATCCTCACGCGATCGCCGGGCGATAGGTATTTCGGAGGGGTGAAGCCGATGCCGACACCGGCCGGAGTGCCTGTCGCGATCACATCGCCCGGCAGAAGCGTGATTCCGGCCGAAATGGTCTCGATGATGCGCGGCACGTCGAAAATGAGCAGGCTGGTGTTCGACGACTGGCGCAGCTCATTGTTGACGAAGCAGCGAATGCCGGCATTCCCGAGATCGAACTCGTCCCGCGTCACGATCCATGGTCCCATCGGGCAGAAGCTGTCCTGCGACTTGCCGATCAGCCACTGGCTATGAAGACCCTGCAAATCCCGGGCCGTCACATCGTTGACGATCGTATAGCCCCAGACGTGATCCAGAGCCGCCTCGCGCGAAATCCCCTTCCCCGCCTTGCCGATGACGACCGCCAACTCGGCCTCGTAGTCGATGGCGGTCGACACATCGGGTTCGATCCGAATAGGTTCGCCGCTGGCGATCACCGTTTCCGGGACCTTGGAGAAGACGATCGGAGCCTTGGGCACCACGCCGGCCGCGGCGCTGCTGTCGAAGCCGCTCGATGCGAATTCGGCGGCATGTTCCGAATAATTCTTTCCGATGCAGAAAATGTTGCGTCGCGGCCGCGGAAGCGGCGCGTCCAGCCGGACGTCTTTCAGCGCGACCGCCTTGTCGTGAAGTGGCTGAGGTGCGACCGCACGACCGATGAGGGCGGCGACGCCGTTCTCCGCCTCGGGCTCGCTCAGATCGAGAGGGACGACGGCCTCCAGATTGGGGGAGACGATACCGACATGGCGCCGCACACCGTCTGAATAGACGCAATACTTCATTCTGCTGTATTCCTGTTGTTTCTGTTTTCGGAGTGTAGAAGGTTCTGCCCGGCGTACGGTCGCCGGGCAGCGTGATGCTTTTGCCGCGTCAGTCGTACAGGACGTCCTCTGCGTAGCCATATTTCTTGATGGCGGCCGCCAACTTGCCGTTCTCCTTCTCCACGCGCAGGAATTCGTCCAGATAGGCTGCCCAGATGAAGTCGCCCTGCACGATGGGCAGCGCCAGCGGGCTTGCGCCGTACTCGGAATTTGGCAGGAGTACGAGTTCGGGGCGCTTCCCGACCACATCCGTCAGGGCGGAAGTCGAATTGGCCCAGGCATCCGCCTTGCCGGCGATGACCTGCGCAACGCTGTCCGTCTGGTTCTTCACACGGATGATCTTGGCGTTCTTGAATACGGCCGTGACGAACATGTCGATATTCGAGCCGAGTGTTGTCGAGATCGTCAGCTCGGGTTTGTCGAGATCCTGCCAGCCGGCATATTTCTTGGCGTCTTCGGCCCGCACCACCAGGGCGGCGGGAGACTTTATGAAGGGCTTGGAAAAACTCAACGCCTGCAGCCTTGGAAGCGTGATGGCCAGCGGGATCGTCACGTCGAATTTTTTCGACTGCAGACCCGCGGCCATGGTGGCCACGGAATCTTCGACATATTCGACCTTGACGCCGAGCTGCGCTCCGAGATCGTTGAAGACATCAATCGCGTAGCCCGCCACCTTGCCGCTGGCGGGATCGCGATAGGAAGCAGGATAGTTCACGGTCCAGCCCACGCGCAGCGTTCCGCGATCGGAAATCTGACGCAGGATGGAATCGCCTTGCTGGGCATAGGCGGAGGCGCCGAGCGCCAACACGGCAAGGCCGCACACAAACACACTCTTCAGCAGTGCAAAAAGCTTGCTCATTTCAAGTTCCCCTGTTTATTGGATATTGAATACAATCTTCTATTGAATGTCGAAAGTCAAGCCGCTATGGTCGGCTCAAATTCGATCCTGAAAATCAAAAAGGGGAACTCAATCGGGATGGGGTATCGGTTTTCGTTTGGTGTTGTGTGGGACAATTTGCCAATCCTGCTGTCGGGTCTTGGCGTCACGTTCCTGGTTGCCTTTGTCGCGCTTGCGATGGGGCTGGTCATCGGAACGGCATTCGGCGTGATGCGAACCTCGCGGAGCAGGCTGTCGCAGGGAGCCGCTGCGGCATATGTGAGCGTCTTTCGAAACACGCCCACGCTTGTCCAGCTGATCTGGGTTTATTACTGCCTTCCGATTTTCCTGGGAATCGAGCTGAGTTCGATTGCCTCCTGCACCATTGCCCTGGGGCTTGGGGCCGGCGCCTATACCGCGGAGATCATCCGGGGCGGCATTCAGGGCATCGACCGCGGCCAGTGGGAGGCTGCGGCCACGATCGGACTGAGCCGATTCGAAACGATGCGGAAAATCATCCTGCCCCAGGCGCTGCGCAAGATGATCGCGCCGCTGGTCAATGAGATCGTGTCGCTCGTCAAGTTCTCGTCGCTCGTCTCAATCCTGGGCGTCGAGGATCTGACGTATGTCGCGCAACTTCTCGCCACGACGACCTTTCGGCCGATCGAACTCTATACGTTCCTCGGGCTGGAATATTACGTCATCTGCACGGCGCTCTCCTACCTCGCCGCGATGATCGAGCGCAAACTTGCAAGGAAAGACTAGATGTCTGTTTCGAAGGTGAAGATCCAGAACTTGAAAAAGTCCTTTTCGAACCACGTCGTCCTGCGCGGAGTGGACCTGGATGTCGCGGAAGGCGAAGTCGTGGTTGTCATCGGCGCCAGCGGTTCGGGCAAGACCACCCTGCTTCGCTGCATCAACCTTCTGGAGATTCCGGATGCGGGGTCCATCCTTGTCGACGGAGAGCCGATGGGGCGCGAGGAAAAGGGGCGATTCCGCCCCCTTGGCGACCGCAAGCTGCAGGAAATGCGCGCACAGATCGGCATGGTGTTCCAGAGGTTCAACCTTTTCCCGCACAAGACCGCGCTTGAGAACGTGACGCTCGGCCCGATCATATCGCGGGGAATGTCGAAGGCGGAGGCCGAGAAGCTCGGCTCGTTGCTCCTTGAGCGGGTCGGACTGGCCGAAAAGCGCAACGCCTACCCAAGCCATCTTTCCGGCGGCCAACAGCAACGGGTTGCCATCGCGCGCTCACTCGCAATGCAGCCGCGGCTGATGCTCTTCGACGAGCCGACCTCGGCGCTGGACCCCGAACTCGTCGGTGAAGTGCTCGAAACGATGCGCCAGCTGGCGACAGAGGGAATGACGATGATCGTCGTCACTCACGAAATGGCTTTTGCGCGGGAAGTTGCCGACCGTGTTGTATATGTTGACCAGGGGCAGATTCTCGAAGAAGGACCGCCCGATGAAATTTTCAGGGCACCAAAACACGAGCGGACACAAAACTTTCTGCGGCGAACCCTTCGCGAAGTTCCTGATCCGGGGCACTGTCAAGTCGCCGGCTGCCCGGCGCGGGCAGAGCCGAGGAACGGTTGAGTCTGGCTCCGGTGCCTGAACTTATAAAAGTAAGGAGAAAAAAGAATGCCGCCCTTGAGCGACGTCCTGGGAAAAGTCGATGGTCCTGTAAGCGTGCCTGAACATGCTTACAGCGTGCTGAAGAATGCTCTTCTCGGGGGCAAGCTTAAACCGGGAGACACGCTGATCCAGGAAGACATCGCCAGCAGTCTCGGCTTCAGCCGGGTCCCGGTTCGCGAGGCTCTGAAGCGCCTGGAAGGCGAAGGCCTCGTGGTGCAGCGGCCGCGTCGAGGCTATGTGGTCGCCTCGCTCGACGCGGACGAAGTGGAGGATGTTTTTGATGTCCGGATGCTCCTGGAGGAGCGCGCCGGATATCTCGCAACGCAAAAACGGACGGATAGCGACGTGGCCGCGGTGCAAGAGGCCTTCAAGGAGATGCTCAAGATCCAGGCGCGCGCCAAATACGATCGGGAAGGCTGGGGCGTCGCCAACCGAAGCTTTCACGATCGGCTGTTCGCGCCCTGCAATCGCCCTCACCTGCTCCGCATGCTGGGCCAGCAGCGCGATCTGGTGACGTTGTATGTGCGGATCGGCGGCAACATAGCACCGGACATCGAGAGAACCACCGAGGACCACCGCCGGATTCTTGACGCCTATGAAAGACAGGACGCCGACGAAGTCGCCCGCCTCAGCCGCGAGCACGTCGAACATACCATGACGAGACTCGTCTCCAAACTGCGCGAACTGGGCTGAGGCAAAGCATCGGCCTTTCGCGACCCTACGGAACCTTCGTAGCGAAATTTGAATACAATCGACTGTAGTCATAAAAGAGGGAAGCATAAGATGGCAGACAGCAAGCGCATTGCGATCATGGGAGGCACTCTGATCGACGGCACAGGAACGGCGCCGCGATCCAACCCGGGCCTCTACATCGAGGGCAACACGATCCGGAAAGTCGGGACGCTCAATGAAGACGAGAGCCGGGACTGGAGCACAGCTCAGGTGGTGGATGCGTCCGGGCAATACATCATGCCCGGCTTGATCGACGCCCATTGCCATATGTCTCTGCATCAGGGGAGCCTTCCAGGCGTCAAATTCCCATCGAGCGCGGAGTTCTGCACGCTGTGGGCCGGTCGGAACGCAACCCAGGTCCTGCACGCCGGCGTCACCGGGATATCCGTTCCCGGCGGCAAGTGGTTTGCCGACGTGGCGGTGCGCGATTCGATCAATGGCGGCCTCCTGAAAGGCCCCCGGATGTTCGTGGCAGGGCGGGGACTGACCCCTTATGGAGGTATCTTCGACCAGACGTCCGCCTGGAGCCCCGCCATGGGCGACACAAGCGGCCCGACCGCTTCCGCAGGCGTGATCTGCAACACCATCGACGAATTCGTGACGGAAGTTCGGCGCCAGAGCAAATATGGCGTCGACATGATCAAGGTCGCGGATTCCTATTGGGGCGACATCCAGACGGTATCGCAGGCGGAACTGCGTGCGGTCGTGGAGGAAGCCCATCGCCGCAACCTGAAGGTCAGCATCCACGCCCGAGGCTCGGGGTCCACGCGCGATTCGGCGAAAGCCGGCGTCGATTGGATATTCCACGCCGACTGGGCAACCGACGAGGATCTCGATGCGGTGGCCGAAGGCGGAATGCCGATCGTTCCGGCCTTCACCTCCCCGGCCATCGCGGTCAAGTTCGGTGGAGAGATGGGCTTTTCCGAAAAGATGCGCGACCGGCTCAAGCGGCAGCTGGATATCAACTACCGCGCTATCCAGAAAGCCCGCGATCGCGGGATTCGCATCCTCGCCGGCACGGACAGCGGAAACGTCGCAGCTTACGGACATGGGCGATGGCACGGGCTCGAACTGGAGATCTTCGTGAAGGAGATCGGCATGTCGCCCATGGAGGCGATCATGGCTGCCACCAGCCTGAATGCCGTGACGATCGGGCTGGAAGGCAAGACCGGAGCCATCAGGGACGGAATGCTGGCCGACATCATCATCTGGGACGGCGATCCGGTTGCCGACATCTCCATCCTGCACAAGCCGGAGCATCTGACCTTGGTCATGAAGGATGGCGGGATCGTCGATCGGACGACCGAAGGCTATCTCCCGCTGAAGAACGAGCCTCCCCGAGCCCATTGAGACGCGATCGAGAAGGAAGGCACTCCATGAAAACACTTCATGAATTCGATTTGCCGTTCGAGGGAACGACGGTCCATTGCTGGGAGGGAGGAAGCGGTGTCCCGATTATCCTTCTGCACGGCTCCGGAGCCGGGGTCGGAACCCACTCGAATTTCAAGAAAGTCATCGGACCGCTTTCGCGGAAGTACCACGTACTTGCAGCCGACCTCGTCGGCTTCGGGCGCTCAGGCCTCAAACCGGACAAACCTTTCTATGACATGGACATGTGGGTCCGTCAGGCCCGGATGCTCATCGACCGGTTCGCCGGAGAACCTGCGGTGCTTGTCGGACATTCGCTGTCCGGTTCCATCGTCCTGAAGGCGGCGGCGGGGTCGCCGCATGTGCGGGGAGTTCTCACCACCGGCACGACCGGCATGCCTCCCGTCGAAGGGAGGCCCGGACCGCGTTGGCGCTTTCCGGAGGGACATGACGCTGTTCGGGCCGCTGTGGAACGCACCTTCTACGACAAGTCCCTGGCGACCGACGAGGAGGTGGACAACCGGCTGGCGGTCCTGACCGCCCCGGGTTATCGGGACTATTTCACAAGCATGTTCTCCGAAAGCCCGAACCATTACCTCAACGCGGCCGCGCTTCGGGACGCCGAACTTGCATCGATCACCTGCCCGGTCGTGTTCATGCACGGTTTCCAGGATGCGTCCTTCGCGCCGGAAGACACCTCGCTGCCACTGGCACGCCGCGTCGCCAATTCGAAGGTCATCGTCCTCAATCGGTGCGCCCACAGCGTCGCGGTCGAGCATGCACCGACCTTTCTAGCGGCAGTCGATGAACTCGTGGCCCGGACGGCGACAAACTCACACAACTAAGGAGTGATGAAATGGTATATGTTGAACAAGGCATTTTCTATCGTTATGAGCCGGAGGTGTCGCCAGTCCCCCTGGTTGTCGACGTCTCGCGAAGCGGCCGGGAGTATCCGACCGACATGCGGACGAATGTGCCGTTCAATGCCATTCACGACAACGTTTCCATGTATGTCGACGAAATCTGGGCCGACACACCCCGGTACGGCGGAACGATGCTTTATGCACTCTTTCCCCACATGTACATCGATGCGAACCGGCATGAACTGGACATCGACCCCGAACTCGTGGTGCTTCCCTGGCCGGTGCCGCTGGAACCTACGGTATCGAAGCGCGGGCTTGGCCTGATCAAGGCGAAGTCCCGATATGGCGAGCCCGTCCAGGAACGCAAGCTGACCTACGATGAAATCGAGGACCGGCTGAACCGATATCATCGGCCGTACCATCGTGAGTTGGGCGCCATTATCGACCGGGCCAAATCCGGTTTCGGCAAGGTCTATCATCTGAGTTGCCATTGCATGTCCGCGATCGGCGCTCCTACGCATCCCGATCCGGGCCAGGAACGCCCCGACTTCTGCGTGGGGAACAATATCCGCGGAACGGAATCGAGTTCGCCTGAATTCATCGAATACGTCGCAGGCCTGTTCCGGGAGCAAGGCTTCAGCTGTACGGTCAATTTCCCCTACGGAGGCGGGGAAATAAATCGCCGTTACGGCAATCCCGAGGGGGGTATCGAGAGTATTCTCGTGGAGATCAACAAGAAGAAATTTATGGACGTAAAGACCTTCCGCAAGAACGAAGGCTTCGACGAGATCAAGAACGCCGTAAACAACGTGCTTAAAACGCTGTCCAACGACCTGCGCTCAAAATGAGGACACTACGGTTTACCCAAGGCTGCGACGGTTAAACCGGAAGCACACCTCGGGCATCCTGAGTTCCAGCCTGATGCATCAAGTGTGGCCAAGGGCGTGTTCCCTTGGCCATTTGCCTCGTTTCGTCCTGCCTTGGAACGCCGGGCCTCGCACAAAGGAGATGTCGCTGTTCAGCGACATGCGTGATCGCAAGGTGATAACAGCACGACAAGCGGAACACGGCCATCCGGTGCTCGATATCAAGCGTGCTGGTCGCTTGGTCGAGCAGGAGCAGTTTCGTCCGCCGGGCCACAGGGCGGGTACGAGCCATGCTCCTCGAAGATTGCGATTTCCTTTCGCCAAGAACGAAGATTTTCCCCGCTCTCCAATACGAACGCTGACAGGCAAGACCTGTATCGAGTCCATCAAAACTCCAATTTGAGACATCACTAGACATGGTGTATCCTGCAAATATCAGGGCTCATGTCGGATAGGCGATGGTTCAATCGTGATCACTGCAGCTCAGATGCGGGCTGCAAGAGCCCTTCTTGGCATCGATCAGCGCCAGCTGGCCGAGCGGGCGGGAGTTTCGGTGCCGACAATCCAGCGCATGGAGGCAAGTGTCGACGTCGTTCGCGGCAACGTGGATTCGCTGATGCGGCTGCTGGCAGCTCTGGACAGCGCCGGCATCGAACTCATAAACGAGCGAGCCGTCAGCGAGGACGGCGGACGGGGGGTCCGGCTGAGGACGAAAGCCAAGCCACCCGAAGACGGATCAAGGACATCGTCTAAACCCGTGGGTCAGGCGAGGTCGCGTCAATGACATCCCTTTCCGTCATCCTGTCGTGCATCGCCGCGTTTCTGGTGACGGGAAGCATCGGAATCCTGATGAGCCGGTCCCATCTGGCGACCCCGACCGTTTACGGCCTCAATCTTCTCGTTTCGTTGGTTGTCTTCGTCGCCAGCCTGTCGCATCTCCCGGTGTCTTTCGCCGATGCGCCGACCCTCGTCCTTCCCATCGGCCTGCCGTGGCTCGGCGCTCATTTCCGGCTCGACGCGCTCTCGGCCTTCTTTCTCCTCGTGGTCAATCTCGGCACCATGCTCGCCAGTCTCTATGGCCTCGGCTACGGCCGACACGAACAGGCACCACACCGGGTGCTGCCGTTCTTCCCGGCCTTCATCGCCGGCATGAACCTGGTCCTGCTCGCCGATGATGCCTTCACCTTCCTGATCTCGTGGGAATTCATGTCGCTCGCCTCGTGGGCGCTGGTGATGTCGCATCACCGCGATGCCGACAATCGCAGGGCGGGCTATATCTATATCGTCATGGCGAGCTTCGGCACCCTGGCCTTGCTGCTCGCCTTCGGTCTTCTTGCCGGACCGGACGGGGCCTACGGCTTTGCGGCCATCCGTTCTGCCGAACATTCGCCGCTCACGGCAGGCCTCGTCCTGACCCTGCTGCTGCTCGGCGCCGGCTCCAAGGCGGGTCTCGTGCCACTGCATGTATGGCTGCCTCTGGCTCATCCCGCCGCGCCGACCCATGTCTCGGCGCTGATGAGCGGCGTCATGACCAAGATCGCGGTCTATGGCTTCATCCGCGTCACCTTCGATCTACTCGGCACGCCGATGTGGTGGTTCGGCCTCGTCGTTCTGTTGCTGGGTGGAGGCACGGCGGTGCTGGGCATCCTGCACGCGATGATGGAACGCGATCTCAAACGCCAGCTCGCCTACAGCACGATCGAGAATATCGGCGTCATCTTCGTCAGCCTCGGGCTGGCGCTGGCGTTCAAGGCAAACGGGATGGGCCTGGCCGCGGCGCTCGCCCTGACCGCAGCCCTGTTCCATGTGCTCAACCATTCGCTCTTCAAGAGCCTCCTGTTCTTCGGTGCCGGCGCGGTGCTGACGGCAACGGGCGAGCGGGACATGGAAAAGCTGGGCGGCCTCATCCATCGCATGCCCGTGACCAGTTTCACCTTCCTTGTCGGTTGCGTCGCGATTTCGGCCTTGCCGCCGCTCAATGGATTCGCTTCGGAATGGCTGGCCTTCCAGGCCATCCTACAGAGCCCCGATCTGCCGCAATGGGCATTGAAGATAGCGGTGCCGGCGGTCGGCGGCCTGCTTGCCCTGTCGGCCGCACTGGCCGCTGCCTGTTTCATCAAGGCTTTCGGCATTACGTTTCTCGGTCGTCCCCGGACCCCCGCAGCGAGTGGAGTCTCGGAAGTCGACCGTTTCTCGCTCTTTGCGATGGGCGTGCCTGCCGGCCTCTGCCTGCTGGCAGGCGTCCTGCCCGGGATCGTCATCGACGGCGCTGCGCCCGTGGTGCTTTCTCTCGTCGGCGACCGGATGCCGGTGCAGACGGATATCCCATGGCTGTCGATCGTGCCCGTCGCCGAAAGCCGCAGCTCCTATAACGGCCTGCTAGTCTTTGTGTTCATCGCTTTCTCGGCCTCGGCGACGACCTATATCGTCCATCGCTACGCGTCGCGGGCGCTTCGTCGTTCGCCTGCCTGGGATTGCGGCTTTCCGGAAAGCAGTCCCCTGACGCAATATACGGCGGGCAGTTTCGCCCAGCCCATCAGGCGCGTTTTCGGAACGCGCGCGATGCGCGTCCGCGAGCGGGTCGACATGCCCGCTCCCGGCGATCTCAGGCCAGCCACCTTCTCCGTCGAGCAACACGATCTCATATGGGAGGGGCTTTATGTGCCGATTGCGGGCGCGGTCGGGTTTGTTGCCGAAAAGCTCAATCACCTGCAGTTCCTTTCGATCCGGCGTTATCTGAGCCTGGTCTTCCTGGCGCTCGTTTCCCTGCTTCTGGTGCTGGCGCTATGGTCCTGATTTCCGCCCTTCTCGTGCAGGCTTTGCAGATGGCGCTGGTCGTGCTGCTCGCACCGCTGCTGACCGGGCTCGTCCGCAAGATCAAGGCAAGGCTGCTGCGCCGGCAGGGGCCTTCGGTGATCCAGCCCTATCGCGATCTCCTGCGGTTGCTCCGCAAGGAGGCGGTGGTGGCGGAAAATGCCTCCTGGCTGTTCAGGGCGGCACCCTACCTGATCTTCGCCTCGACCTGGGTGGCGGCCGCCGTCATCCCCACCTTCGCGACCGGCCTGATCTTCAGCTGGACCGCGGACTTGATCGCCATCATCGCCCTTCTGGGCAGCGCGCGGTTTTTCCTCGCGCTCGCCGGCATGGATGTCGGCACCAGCTTCGGGGGCATCGGTTCAAGCCGCGAGGCGATGATCGCGACGCTTGCCGAACCCTCGATGCTGCTCATCATCTTCACGCTGGCCCTGGTCGCCGGCTCGACGCAGCTTTCCACCATCGCCGCGTTCATGGGCTCTCCCGCTGTGGGTTTGCGGGTTTCACTCGCGATCGCGCTGATCGCTCTCATCATCGTGGCGGTCGCCGAGAACGCCCGCATCCCGGTCGACAATCCGGCGACCCATCTGGAGCTCACCATGGTGCACGAGGCCATGGTGCTCGAATATTCCGGCCGGCATCTCGCGATGATCGAACTGGCCGCCTCTCTCAAGCTGCTCCTCTACATTTCGCTGATCGCCTGCATATTCGTCCCGTGGAAGCTCGCTGCCCCGGAAGCCGGACCGGCCGCCTATCTGGCGGGGCTCTTCGCCTATCTTGCCAAGCTTGCGGTCGGCGGAGCGCTTCTTGCGCTGTTCGAAACCTCGGTTGCCAAGATGCGGGTTTTCCGTGTGCCGGAATTCCTGGGCGCAGCACTCATGCTTGCGCTGCTCGCCACTCTTCTGCGCTTCGTTTCGAGGAGCCTGTGATGAACGGTCCGGTTTTCGACATCGCCCATATGCTCGCCGGCGGATTGGTGCTGGTGAGCATGATGATGCTTTACCAGGATCGCCTCTATGCGCTGCTCAACGTGTTCGCGCTGCACTCCCTCGTGCTGACATTATCCGTCGCCTGGCAGGCCTTCGTGCAGGATGCGCCGCATCTTTACGTGACCGCGGCGATCGCTCTCGTGTTCAAGGCGATCATCATCCCGGTGGCGCTCCATCATATGATCCGCCAGCTCGGCATCCATCGCGAGATCGAGACCGTCGTCGGAATCGGCTCCACCATGCTGGCCGGCATCGGGCTGGTCGCGCTGGCGACCGTGGTGATGCTGCGCGTCACGCCGGAGGCCGATCCCCTGGCGCGCGAGGATCTCGCCTTCGCGCTCTCGGTTCTCCTGCTCGGACTCCTGATCATGGTCACGCGTCGCAATGCCGTCAGCCAGGTCGTCGGCTTCATGTCGCTGGAAAATGGGCTGGTGCTTGCCGCGACGGGCGCCAAGGGCATGCCGCTGGTCGTCGAGATCAGCGTCGCCTTCTCGATCCTGATCGCCTTCATCGTCATCGGCGTCTTCCTGTTCCGCATCCGCGAGCGGTTCGACACCGTCGATGTCCGGGCGCTCGATGACTTCAAGGGAAGGCGACGGAAGTGAACGCACTCGCCCCTCCGCTCGCCTTTGATGCGGTCGCCGCAGTTCTCCTGATCCCCGTGGTTGCGGCCGCCCTTCTGACGCTGCTGCCCGGCTACAGGATCACGTCGCGACTCAACGTGCTTGCAAGCCTTCTGACATTGCTTGCCGCTCTTTCCCTGTTCGTCACCGAGAGGCCCCAGCCGGGCCAATACCTGCTGGTCGACGATCTCAACATCGTCTTCATCGTCCTCAATGCCTTCGTCGGGTTCACCACCAGCATATTCAGCGCGAGCTATATTGCACACGAGCTCGAAACCGGTCGGCTGACGCCGGTGAACCTTCGTTTCTATCATGCCATGTACCAGATCATGATGTTCGGCATGAACCTCGCGTTCGTCTCGAACAATATCGGACTGATGTGGGTTGCGGTCGAGCTTGCGACGCTGACGACGGTGCTGATGGTCGGCATCTATCGCACACATGAGGCGCTTGAAGCCGCCTGGAAATATTTCATCCTCGGAAGCGTCGGCATCGCCTTTGCGCTCTTTGGCACCATTCTCGTCTATCTCGCCGCACAACCCGTCGTCGGCGAAGGTTATGACGCCATGGTCTGGACCATTCTGGTCGAGCATGTCGCGGCCTTCGACCCGGCGCTTCTGAACGTCGCCTTCGTCTTTCTCATTCTGGGTTACGGCACCAAGGTGGGTCTCGCACCGCTGCATGCCTGGCTGCCGGATGCGCATGCCGAGGGACCGACGCCGATTTCGGCCGTGCTCTCCGGCCTTCTGCTGAATGTCGCGCTCTATGCCGTCCTGCGCTTCAAGATCCTGCTCAGTGCAAGCCCCGAGGCGATCGCCGCCGGGCCGCTGATGATGACGATGGGGCTTACGTCATTGATCTTCGCGGCCTTCATGCTCTACCGCCGCCGCGACATCAAGCGCCTGTTTGCCTATTCCTCGATCGAGCACATGGGCATCATCGTCTTCGCTTTCGGTCTCGGCGGACCGCTCGCCAATTTCGCCGGGCTGTTGCACATGGTCATGCACTCGCTCACCAAATCGGCGATCTTCTTCGCCGTGGGTCACGTTGCCCAGATCAAGGGAACACAAAGGCTTTCCGCTATCCGAGGCCTTACCGAAACCCATCCGGCTCTGGGCTGGGGGCTGCTTGCAGGCGTCGTGGCCATCGCCGGCCTTCCACCGATGGGCATCTTCATGAGCGAATTCCTGATCGTCAGCTCGACCTTCGCCAGGCATCCGCGGCTCGCGATCCCGCTCGTTTTCGGGCTGCTGGTGGCGTTCGGCGCCCTGCTCCTGCGGCTGACAGGAGTGGCCTTCGGCCAGCCGCGCGGCAGCACCGCTCCCGGCAAGGCGTCTTATATTCCGATGTATGCTCATCTGGCGCTGGTCCTCGGTGCCGGCATCTATCTGCCGCCACCGCTGGTTGCCTGGTTTCAGCATGTCGCCAACCTTCTTCGATGACGGGAGAGACCGGGATGTCGATGCTGACCAATTTCATGAAGGCGGGCCATTCCGTTCAGGCGCACCGGCCGTGGCCGCGCACCATTCTCGACGTGCCGGCCTGGATTTCGATCGCCGAGGCCCTGAGGGATGGACACCTGACCCTGCTAGGTCTCTGGGGCGAGCGGAATTCGGTCCACATGGCGCTGCTGGATGAAGCCGATGGCACGGTCGGCGTCGTGAGCCTGGAAGAGCTGAAAGGCGTCTATCCCTCCATTGCGGCGTATCACCCCCCTGCGCTCCGGCCGGAAAGGACGATCCGCGATCTGGTCGGACTCGAACCGGAGGGCCTGCCGGACACCCGGCCCTGGCTCGACCACGGGCGCTGGGATATCCGTTTTCCGCTGGGGCAGGCGATGTCTCGAACGCCGGAGGCCACTCCATACGGATTTCTGCCGGCAAAGGGAGAGAGCCTGCACCAGATTCCGGTCGGCCCCGTTCACGCCGGCATCATCGAGCCGGGACATTTCAGGTTCACGGCCAATGGTGAGACGGTCGTCCGCCTCGAAGAACGCCTGGGCTACGTGCACAAGGGGATTGAGGCACTGATGGCAGGCGCCGATCTCAGCAAGGCGGCGCGGCTCGCCGGCCGGACATCGGGTGACAGCACGGTTGCCTATGCCTGTGCGTTTTCGCAGGCCGTGGAAGCGGCCCTCGGCCTTGAAATTCCTTCCCGCGCGGTATGGCTACGGGCGCTGATGGCCGAACTCGAACGGCTCGCCAACCATCTCGGCGATATCGGCGCCATCTGCAACGATGCCGCCTTTTCCCTGATGCTTGCCCATTGCGGCGTGTTGCGCGAGCGCGTGCTTCGGGCTGCGGACGTCGCTTTCGGCCATCGTCTGATGCGTGATCGCATCATCCCCGGCGGTGTTGCCGTCGATCTCGAAGACAACGGCATTGCCGCCCTGCGGGGCCTGATCGCGGAAATCCGCCGCAGGTTTCCCGCCTTGGTGGAACTCTACGACAATACGACGTCGCTGCAGGACCGAACGGTCGGGACAGGTCGTGTCCTCCCGGAACTCGCCCGCCAATATGGCGCAGGCGGCTATGTCGGGCGCGCATCCGGTCGCGGTTTCGACGCGCGGCACAGCCTGCGCTATCCGCCCTATGACGAACTTGCCTTCGACGTCCCGGCACTCAGCGAGGGAGACGTGAATGCCCGCGTCTGGACCCGCATCCGGGAGGTGGAGAACAGCCTGTCGCTGGTCGATCAGATATTGGACCGGCTTCCGGCGGGACCGGTGCGGACCGAGCTTCCCGGGAACGTCGAGACACGGGAAGGCATGGCTGTCGTCGAAGGTTTTCGAGGCGACGTGCTGGTCTGGCTCCGGCTTTCCGGAAACAGCATAGAGCGCTGCCATCTGCGCGATCCGTCCTGGTTCCAGTGGCCGCTGCTGGAGGCCGCCATCGAGGGAAATATCGTCGCCGACTTTCCCCTCTGCAACAAGTCGTTCAACTGCTCCTATTCCGGCCATGATCTCTGAAGGCAGGCCAACATGCGCAAGCTCCTTTTTGGAAGTCTGATCCGACCGCCCCTGACCGAACCGCCTCCGCACGTTTCCGATGCGGCGATGGAGGAACTCGCCGCCGCCATCGACAAGGCCGCCCGCGGGCGGCTCGGCCACAGCCTGTCGATCCGCGCCGTCGACGCCGGCTCCTGCAACGGCTGCGAGCTGGAGATGCATGCGCTGAGCAATGCTTTCTACGATATCGAGCGTTTCGGCATTCGGTTCGTCGCTTCCCCCCGGCATGCCGACGTCCTGATGGTGACCGGCCCCTTGACGCGGAATATGGGCGAAGCCTTGCGGCGAACCTATGACGCCACGCCCGGCCCGAAATGGGTGGTCGCGCTCGGCGACTGCGCCCGCGACGGCGGTTGCTTTGCCGGCAGCTATGCCGTCCTCGGCGGGGTTTCAAAAGCTGTGCCGGTGGATCTTCATATTCCGGGATGTCCGCCTTCTCCGGCGGACATCCTCAAAGGTCTGCTCGCGCTGCTTGAACAGGTGAACAAGGGAAGCCGCGTTTCGTGACGGCGATCCACAATGCCTTTCAGGGCAGGACTGACCGCCCGGCCCGTGGCGTTCAATGGGCCTCCGCGCGGCCGACGCGGAGGCTCGAAGGCGTCTGGCCGAAGGCCTGTTTGAACGCCTTCGTAAAATGCGAGGCGCTCACATAGCCGACATCGAACGCAACATCGACCACTTCACGCTTGGTATTCTGTAGCAACTCCCTGGCACGTTCGAGCCGTATCTGCCGATAGGCGGCGGCGGGCGACAGACCCGTCTTCTCCTCGAACAAACGCTCAAGCTGCCTTCGTGACAGACCCACCGATTTGGCAAGTCCTTCAATGGAGAGGTCTCCTTCGAGATGCTGTTCCATGGTGATCAGCACGGACGTGATCCGGGGATCGTCGACATCCAGCACGAAGGGCCGGCGAGCCTGGCAATCGGTGGAAGTACGAGCGCGGTCGATCTGAAGGACCTCGAGAGCGTTCCTCGCAGCGTCCCGGCCGATATGTCGCTGTACGAGAAGATTGGCGAGGTCGGCCGCGCTGCTTCCGCCAGCACACGATCCCCGGCGGCCGTCGAGATGGAAGAGCCTGTCCGATCTTACCTGCAGGTCCGGATATCTTTCGCGGAAAGCCTGGAAATGAAGCCAGCTCACGCAGGTCTCATGCCCCTTCATGAGACCTGCCTCGGCGAGAATGAAAGACCCGGTGCAGAGCCCGATCAGTTTCACACGCTGTGAAGAGGCACGTTTGAGGAACGAAATGGTTTCATGATCGACAGGATTGGAGGCCGACAGCAACCCGCCGACGACCACGATATAGTCGAACAGCGCGGGGTCCACGAAATCGGAGGTCGGCGCTACCTGGACACCGCAGCTCGACGTCACGAGGTGGCGGGTGCTGCCCAGAACCTGCCAGTCGGCAAGCACCCTGCCCGACCGATCCTTCTGGTCACTGGCGAGCCGGAGCGTATCGACGAACATCGCGAACGCGGAAAGCGTAAAAGACTTCGCCAGGACGAAGCCCACCTTGAGACGCCGGCCCGAATCCTTCTGTTCACCCTGCTTGTGCTGCACCGAAAGCATTGCCTTGCCCTCCTCGCCGATCCGACATGGAACCGAGAGACCTTAGATGATCTGAAATCCGTGCGCGAGCGGATCGCCGTCCTCGACGAAGATCATGCTGTGGCCGACCAGCCGCAAGGATGGACGTCGACACGGCAGAGGGTTCCCATCTCATCTTTCCGGTCATCTCGTTGCCCGCAGGGCACTGCGGTCAAGCACGCCACGGGAAAGCCGGTCCATCAAAAGGGCGACGGCCACAATGGAGAGGCCAGCCCTGAGGCCTAGGCCCATTTCCATGCGGGTCAGTCCGCGGGTCACCTCCGCGCCCAGCCCACCGGCCCCGACGAGACCGGCCAGGACGACCATGGCCAGCGAGAGCAGGATGCACTGGTTCAACCCGACAAGAAGCGTCTGCTTGGCAAGCGGAAACTCGATCTTCCAGAGCACCGAGCGCGGGTGGGCTCCGATGGCGCTTCCCAATTCGAGAAACTCACGCGGCACCTGGTTGAAGGCCAGCGTCGTCAGCCGGAGCATCGGCGGGATGCCATAAACGATGGTCGCAATGATCGCCGGCACCCGTCCCAGGCTGAAGATCATCACCGCCGGAATAAGGTAGACCCATGGCGGAACTGTCTGCATCACGTCGAGTATCGGACGGATCACCGCTTCCAGTGTCTTGTGGCGCGCGCAAAGCACGCCCAGCGGAAACGCGACAACCACGGAGATCGTAACGGCCACCGTGACGAGAGCGACGGTCTGCATGGAAGCCGTCCACAGGCCGGCGATCAGGCTGAAGCCCAGGCACAGCCCGGACAGGATCGCCACCCGCACACCGACCGCGAAGAATGCCGCGACGACGACCATGCCGATGATGCCGACGGGAGGTATGGAGAGCAGCGCCGCTTCGATCGCCGAAAGGACTACTTCGACGGTGTAGCTGATCGCCGCAAACAGCGGATGGAGATTCCTGTTGAGCCAGTCGACAACAGGCGCGAGATAGGCGCCGGGCGAGAATTGAAGCATTGCGGAATTCATGATGTCCTCCCGGTTCCGAGACGAGCTGCGCTCTGGGTCATCCGATCGAGCACCATGGTCAGGACCACGATGGCGATGGCTCCGTCGATCGAACTTGCAATGTCCAGCGTCCGGATCGAGCCGTAGATCGTCTCACCCAGCCCGCCGGAACCCACGATCCCTGCGATGACGACCATTCCGAAGGCCATCATCAGGCTCTGGTTGATACCGGCCATGATGCTCGGAACCGCAAACGGAAGACGGATCTTGAAGAACATCTTTGCAGGCGTGCTCCCGGTCGCCTCGCCAAGCTCGATGAATTCCCTCGGCGTCATCCGGATACCAAGCGAGGTCAGCCGGATGACGGGAGGCATGGCGACCACCACCGTGGCGACAAGCGCTGTCGCCGGACCATAGCCGAGCAACGCGATGGCCGGCAGGAGGTAGATGTACGGCGGCAATGTCTGGATGAGATCCAGTCCAGGCTCCATGAACCGGTCCAGGACCGTAAAGAACCCTGCCGCGATGCCGATGGGTATGCCAAACGCCAGCACGAAGGCGGTCGCGGTCATGACCAAGGCAAGCGTGCTCATCGTCTGGGGCCACAACCCCATCGAGAAACAAAGCGCCAGGGCAACGGCGCTCAGCACGGCGAACCAGACGTTGACCAGTCGCCAGCCGGCCAGCGCCACGGCGAGGGCAACGACGTAGAAAGGCGGATACTGGACCACCCAGAGAATGCCGTCGTACAGTCCCTCAAGCAACCATCGAATGTACTCGAAAATGAAACCGCCGTTGTCGCTCAACCGGCTCAGTGCGGCGTCCGTCCATTCGTCGAAAGCGTCCGTGAAGTCTGAAGTGTCCATGTCGTCCAGCTCCGGTTCGCAATCAGGCCGCAGCAAGATCGCTTGCGGCGGTTCCCTTGACGCCCATCAGGAGACTGAGCGGAGTGACCACGCCGACAACCTGATCGTTGTCGACGACGGCGATCGCATCGTGCTTCGACTGCATCGTCAGGGTGATCAGCTCGTCTATGTCGGCGTCCGGGGTCGTGCGGATCAGCGACGAGATGTCGGAGCCTGGCTTGCTGCTCTGAAACTCGGCGACGCTGCGCATGACGGAGTGCGCCTTGATAAGATGCAGCCTCGATATCCCGGCGACGAATTCGGCGACATAGGCATCCGCCGGATTGAGGATGATCTGTTCGGCGGTGCCGGTCTGTATGATCGCGCCGTCCTTCATGATCGCGATACGGTCACCGATGCGGATCGCCTCGTCGAGGTCGTGGGTGATGAACACGGCCGACTTGCCGAGTTCCTTGGTGAGCTGCCGGAACTCGTCCTGAAGCTGACGGCGAATAAGCGGATCGAGCGCGCTGAACGGCTCGTCCATGAGGATGATCTCGGGGTCCGAGGCCAGGGCGCGCGCAAGACCGACACGCTGCTGCATGCCTCCGGAAAGCTCCTTGGGATAGCGGTCCACCCAGTCGGCCAGGCCGACCTTTTCGAGAGCCTGCCTCGCGGTCTCGTTCCGCTGGATCTTAGGGATGCCCTGCACTTCAAGACCGAAGGCGGCGTTTTCGATGACGGTCCGATGTGGGAGCAGAGCGACGTTCTGGAACACCATGCCGATATTCCTGGCGCGCATCTGCCGGAGTTCCGGCTGCGACAGCGCGGCGATATCCCGCCCCTTGACGATGACCTTGCCGGAACTCGGCGCAATCAGCTTGTTGAGCAGGCGTATCAGCGTCGATTTCCCGCTTCCGGAAAGCCCCATGATACAGAAGATCTCGCCCCGGCTGACCTGCAGGCTGGCATTGCTCACGCCGACGACGCAATTGAACTCCTGAAGAACCTCCCTCTTGCCAAGGCCGCGCGCGGAAATGGCGTTCATCGCTGCGCCCGACCTGTCTCCGAAAACCTTCCAGAGGGACTGGCAGTCGATCAGGACTTCACCGGCGTTGGCAGCTTCTGTTTTCATGGCGATCCCCTGTGAGCCAATTGCGCTGGCTTCTCTCGTTGGACGGTGGAACGGTCGCCCGGCATCGTCGGGCGACCGGCGGACGATCAGTCCTTCTTGATATTTTCCCAGCGCTTGACCAGGTCGGCATGGCCGGCGATCCAGGACTGGACCGCCTGATCCATCGTCTTGCCGTCGTTGACGGAGCCATTTATGGCCGTGATGTCGGCGAGCGGAATATAGACGCTGGCCATGACTTCACGGGCGTGCGGATTCTTTTCGGAGAAGCCCTTCTGGCCGATCCAGTAATAGCTCTGCGGCGGCGGGAAGATGCCCTTCGGGTCCTTGAGGTACTTCACCTCATATTTCTGGACCATCCATGATGGCTCCCAGATGGTGACCGCGATCCACTCCTTGCGATCGTAGGCGGACTTGAGCGCCGCCGTCATCGCCGCGCTGCTGCCCTCGACGAGCTGCAGCTTGATGCCGTAGTCCTTGACCGCCTTGGAGGCGTCCTTCATCAGGCCGGACCCGGGTTCGATGCCGATGATCTTGCCGCCGAACTTGTCGCTGTTTTCGTTGAGCTGCTCCAGGGTGTCGATCGGCACGTATTTCGGAACCGCGATCGCCTGATAGAGGCCGTGCGAAACGGGAGAAATCTTTTCGAGACGGTTCTTGTTCTTGTTCCAGTAGTCCTGGGCAACATAGTCCGTCTGGGAAGCGAGAACCTGGATGTCACCCTTCGTGAGAGCGGCGTAAGCGATCCCCCATTCGGAGAATTCCGTCACCTTGACGGTATAACCCGCATCCTCGAGGACCTTCCTGGTGATGCCGGTAATGGGCGTGAGGTCCTCCCAGGAGAGGGTGCCCATGTTGATGGTCTTGTCTTCCGCGCGCGCGGGAAGCATGCTCATTCCGATCATCGCAGCGGCGCAAAGCGCCTTCCACAAAGCCTTCATCTCTTTTGCTCCTAGTTTTTCGTTCCCATTCTCATCGAAGTCCCGCGCAAGACGCAGTCCTCGTATTGCGCGGCGTGGGGATCATCCCTCACGGCCGGCGCGCAATTCCTGAAACCGGATGACGGAGTTGACGCCGAGCCATGCGATCGGCTCCGGCGGCAGCCTGCTCGGCTCCGGCTGATTTCTGTATTGGTCGAGTTCAGAACCGCCGGAACCGGCAGCCAGATCGGCGGCCATCATGCCCGCCAGTGTGCTCTTCACTGTCCCGAGGCCGTTCTCGCAACATGCGGAATACAGCCCCTCCTCCACTTCGCCGAAGGCCGGAACATGGTTCCTGCTGAGGCAGAGCCTGCCTGCCCAGCTATATTCCATCGGCAGGCTGCCAAGCCCGGGGAAGCGGGCTTCGAATGACCGCCTCTGCTCGGCGGCGATCCCTGCCACGCGTCTCTCCGAAACCTGAAGACCGGGGTCATAGGTGAAGCGCGTGCGGACCACGATCCTCGACATGCCGCTGACGGTTATCTTTCGGATGGTGGCGCCCATCGGATCGGCCGGCAGCAGCGCCCATCGATCAACCCCCGTGACATCGTCGCCGTATTCGTTCTGGGAAAACGCCGCGGTCATGGACGCATAGGTGAAGATATGCATCAGCCGGCCTTTGAAGTGACCGAAGCTCTCGATGTGCCCGTTCACACCGAGAATGACTTTCGGGGCGCAGACGGAGCCGCGACTGGACCTCGCCTTCCAGCTTCTCCCCTCCTTCGACAATTCGAGAACCGGAGAGTGTTCGTATATCGAAACATTCCGGCTAAGCCCGCCGGCCAGCTCGCGGATATAATCCGCCGGCTGGATCATGACGGCGCCAGGAGTGTAAAGACCGCCATAATAATACCGGGACCCGGTCATCTCCCGCATCTGTCCGGCGTCGAGGAGGACATGCGCCTCCCCGATGCGCTGCAAGGACTTCCGATAATTGTCGTTCAGGGTAAGGCCACGCTCGGTCGCCGCGGCGTTAACCTTGCCCGACTGGTCGAACGTGGCTTTCGACATGCCGTACTCGGAAGCGATTTCCGCCGCGAACGCGATTGCGAGGCGGTTCTGCCGGATTTCCGTCCTGGTCGCCTCCTCGTTGGCGAGCGAATATTCGCCTGACGACAGATTGTGGGGAACGTCGATCATAAAGCCGGAATTCCGTCCGGCAGGCCCCTTGGCGATTTCGCGGGCGTCCAGGACGACAATCTTGTCCCGGGGACGAAGCTGGGCCAGACGCCGGGCCGCCGACAACCCGGCGAACCCCGCTCCGATGATCAGCCAGTCCGCGGTGACATCCTGATCAAGCGCCGTCGCGGGAAAGGTGCGCCGGCTGATCGCCTCCCATCCGGAGACGCCGGTATCGACTGGCAGGCGCTTGATCACATGGCGCGTCATCTGATCGTCTCGTCGACCGAGCGATCCGATATGTCGATCCAGATCGTCTTGAGTTCACAATAATTGTCATGGGCGAAGACGGATTTGTCGCGTCCGCCGAAGCCGGATTCCCCGTAGCCGCCGAACGGCGTGGTGGCGTCACCTTCCCCGAAGCAGTTCACCGTGACGACGCCCGCCCGAATCTCGCGCGACAGCCTGATCGCGTTTCGCAGGCTGCCCGTGTAGACCGAGGCCGTCAGACCATAGTTCGTGTCATTGGCGAGAGCGACCGCTTCCGCCAAGGTGCTGAAGGTCGTGACCGAAAGGATCGGCCCGAATATCTCTTCCTGGAAAAGCCGGCTGGACGGCGTCACGCCCTCCACGACGGTCGGCTCGATGAAGACGCCGTCCCGCGTCCCTCCACCATGAGCGACGTTCAGTTTTTCCTTCTTCGCCTCTTCGAGGAAGGAGTTGACCTTGTCGAAGTGGGACTTGCTTACCAGTGCGCCGACGCGATTTTCCGGATCGAGCGGATCACCCGTCTTCCATTCGCGCATGTAGGCGCCGATCCGCTTGAGCAGTTCGTCCTTCACCTTTGCATGGACGATGAGGCGTGACGTGGCCGAGCAGTTTTCCCCCATATTCCAGAAGGCGCCGTTCACCACCTGCTCGGCGGCGAGATCAAGGTCTTCGGCATCGTCGAGAACCACGGCCGGATTCTTCCCGCCGCATTCGAGCACGATCTTCTTGAGGTTGGAGTCCGCAGCATAACGCAGGAAGCGGCGTCCCGTCGGGGTCGAACCGGTGAAGGCGACCATATCGACGTCCATATGCATGCCGATCGGCTCGCCCACCTCCTTGCCGCCGCCGGTGACGACGTTGAAGACGCCAGCCGGGACGCCTGCCTCATGGGCAAGTTCCGCAACACGCAAGGCTGTGAGCGTCGTCTCCTGGGCGGGTTTCACGATGACCGAGCAGCCGGATGCAAGCGCCGGACCGATCTTCCATGCGAGCATTAGAAGCGGGAAGTTCCAGGGCAGCACGCAGCCGACCACGCCGATGGGTTCGCGAACAACCATGGCAAGTGCGTTCGCGCCGACCGGGGCAGTGTTGTCGTAGAGCTTGTCGATCAGTTCGGCGTGCCAGCGGATCGTATGAATCGTGTCCGGAACATCGACCGTCTGGCATTCGCGGACCGGCTTGCCGCTGTCGAGGCTTTCCATGACGGTGAGCTCATGCCGGTTCCGTTCCAGCAGCCTGGCAAGCCTGAGAAGAACTTCCTTGCGTTCGCCCGGAGAGCGAAGCCGCCAGCGGCCGTCGTCGAACGCTTCCCTCGCCTTCCCGACTGCGAAGTCGACGTCGGTCCCGTCGCAGTCCGCGATTTCCGCCAGAACCTCGCCCGTGGCGGGGTTGGTGGAGGTATAGGTCTTTCCGGAGCTGGCCGGACGGAACGCGCCGTCGATGAATGCGTTGGCCGGAAGTTGAAGGCCGGCAGCGATCGCCCTGTACTCGGCAGCGGTCAATGGTTCATGCATGGTTCGCTCCCGATACGATCTGGCCGACCGTGCGCTTCAACGTGGCGACGATGGTCCGCAGGTTTTGTTTTTCCTCGGAGTTGAGAGGGCGCAGCGGCGCGCGGACCGAGCCGGTTTCGAGGCCGACGATCTCGCATCCATGCTTGATCGACTGGACGAACTTGCCGCATTCGAGGAAGTCCATCAGCGGCAGCATCGCCGTCATGATGGCACGCCCCTTGTCGAAATTCTTCTCGATGACGCAGGCTTCGTAGAGTGCGACATGCTCGCGCGGCAGGAAATTCGAGCCGGCGCAAACCCAGCTTCTCGCCCCCCATGCGAAGAATTCGAGAGCCTGGTCGTCCCATCCGCAAGAAAGTGCAATGTGCGGAAATTTACGCGCCAGAAGATGGAGGTTGCCCACCTCCCCGGAGCTCTCCTTGATGGCGACGACATTCCTGGACTTGCCGACGCGCGAGAAATATTCCTCGCCCATCTTCATGCCCATGCGGGCCGGGTAGTTGTAGAGCATGATCGGAAGATTGGCCGCCCGGTCGACCGTCAGCGCGTGAACGGCATTCTCGCGCTCGGTAGGCAGCGCATAGGGAGGTGTCGACACCAGGATCGCGTCCGCGCCGATCTCCCTGGCGGCCCTGGCGTATTCGACACTGTCCTCGGTCCTCGTCGCCCCGGTCCCGATGATCAACGGCAACCGGGCGCCGATAACCTCCTTCGCATAGGCCGCAAGATCATGACGCTCCTGGCTGGTCTGGGCGTAATACTCTCCGGTCGATCCGCCGACAACGATGCCATGGACGCCAGCCTCGATGAGGGATTCGAGGACCGCGGCGAACGCATTCCGGTCTATCTTCCCGTCTCGATCCAGCGGCGTCACGGCAGGCGTATAGATTCCCTCGAACTTCACGACGATTTCTCCAGAGACGGGGTGGCGGGAGCGCCGAGCTGGGCGTCGGATTTCATTCCCTGTGGCGCGATGAACATTTCCATGTTCTCCCGGGATAGCTCCCAGTGCTCGAAGACCAGATCGACCACGGCATCCTCGTCATGGGCGCCAAGCGCTTCTATGAAGCCGTCGTGATGCTCAACGGCCAGATCGAGCCGCCGCCGCATGTCGTCGTTCCTCGGGCGGAAGAAGGTGTGCCCGATGCGGGCGTGGTCGATGAGCAGCCGGCCAAGACTCGGCTGGAGATAGACGTTGGCGGACATTTCGCCGAAAATCTCATGGAACCGGTTGTTCTCAAGGACCATCGCCAGCGCGTCCATCTCCTGGCTGGCCCTGCGGAATCGCTCCTGCGTCGCCTTGAGATCCGCGAATTGAACAGGCTTGTAATTCTGCACTGCCAAGCGACCGACCGCCGCATAGACCATCGGTGCAACAAGAAAGAAGTTCCGCAGCGTCGCGTGGTTCATTGGAATGACGCGCGCACCCCGGTTCTCGCGGATATCCAGATATCCCTCGCCCGCGAGGCGGCGGAAAATATCCCGGACCGGCGTCCGGGAGAGGCCGTAGCGCTCGCTGAGGCTCGCTTCGTCAAGGTCTGCGTCGGGGTCGAGCTCCATCGTCAGGATCTTGCGCTTCAGATCCTCATAGAGGCTGCCCTTAACGGTCTTCGCCATGGCGTAGCTCCAAGCATTTCGGTTGGGAACGACCGAAACATCGCACGTCAGCGGCAACGAGTCAATCAATTGTGTACTTCGAGTACACAATTGATGTTTCTAGAAAGTACAAACGAGCCAAAGGTCGGAACCGTCGATGTCGGCGGCGTCGTGGAGGTCCTGGGGGATGGCCTTCAGGCCGGCCGCGAACAGCACCATGGCGAAGCCGAGGTGCTGCCAGATTCCGATGACCGCAAGCACGGGAAGGACGGCGTTCTCGTCGCGCGGCCAGTTGGCGGCCGACAGCCGCCGCATTCTCAGCGGCAGGCCCATGTTGGCGGCGCCCGTCATGTGCGGATAGAGCGCATAGGAGTGGAACACCATCGCCACGTCGCGCCGCTTCGGCCTCACGCCGCCCACCGGATAACCTTCCGCATCTTTTGAACACGTCGGATGTTGATCGCGGGAGTGCGGAAGAGGTCGAAAAGATCAACGGTGGCGCAAGAACGCCACCGTGAACCTCCATGGGGCCAAAACAAGCATGAATGCCCTCGGCTCCCAACGCCGGTCGTTCAACGTCAGGTTCGGCCTTCTGGAAAAATACCCACTACCTTGGTCGGATTTTCCCCCTGCATCGGCCCAATATACTGTTCGAGTTGATCCCTGAATGTCTCTGCCCGGATGCGATCGCGCAAGAATTCGCGGAAGTGAACGGGATAGGTCTTGTAGGCGAAGATGGGTTCCATGCCCTCCGGTGGCGGCATATCTTCCCGCACCGACCAGGAGCGTCTGGTGCCCTGGTTTTCCTCGGACAGCAGCCAGGACATATAGAGCTTCGCGGCCGCAGGGTGCCTGGCTCGCCTGAAAATCGCGCCGGGATGCGCCCAAGAGAGGAACGCTCCCGTTTTCGGAAGAAGGAACTGCGTCGGCCCCTTCGGATTGGCAACGATCGGCCCAGACGTGGTAAAGGACACAGCCGCCTCGCCATTTTCGACACGCTTGCGGGTAATGCCCGAACCACGGTTCCAGAGCACGTCCTGTTTCACCAGCTTTTCGATATAATCCCAGCCGTGCCCGGCGACGATGCGCTCGAACTGATAAAGGATGGAATCGTCGTCCTGCGGATAGGTCAGCGCAATTTGTCCTTTGAATTTCGGATCGAGGAAGTCGAGTGCGTCGTAGGGCGCCTCGCTCTCCGTTATCTTGGACTTGTTGATAAGGCTGCTGAAAGCGTAGATTGCGACGCTGGTGATCATGCCGTCGGGGTCCTTGAAATCAGGATAGACGGCGTCCCAGCCGAGGGGCTTATAGGCCAGAAGTTCGCCATTGGCCTTCCAGCGATCATAATACTGCCAGGCCAGCATATGCACGACATCGCATTGCAGAGTGTCGAGATCAAGCTGGTTGTCGATCCGGACACCCTGGTATTTGCTGCGGTCGATCAGAATGCGGGCGGTCATGCCCGGAAAGCGTTTTGCAAACGCCTGTTCCATCCCGGCTGCACCGTTGGGTATGTCGCCACCGCCATACACGACGAGTTTGCCGCCTTCCGCAAGAGCAGCTTGGTGTAATTCGTCCAGCGATCGGTTTTCCATCTCCAAGGCGGGAGCAGACCCTGCAACTTTACCAGATGCCGCGGCAGATGCAGTCGAAGCCAGAACGGGCGCAAGAGCGACAAGCTTTGCCATCGTGCGGCGAGTGAACATTCGGGTGTCTCCTCTTGTTTTATCTGAAGGTTCGCCACGGCTATCACGGTCAATTTATTCGAAAAAGTCAGGAAAACTTCGTTGTTGACGTTCGAATACCTTGATATTGTTTGCGTATGGAAGTTCCGGCAACCACCCATCTCATTGACTTTCTTGCAGTTATCGATCATCGGGGGCTTTCTGCGGGTGCCCGGGCACTGGGACGGGCCCAGGCCGCTGTTTCCTATTCGATACAGTCACTTGAGCGTGAGTTGGGGGTCACCTTGTTCGATCGGACAGCAAGGCCGCTTTCTCCGACGGAGGATGGACTGGCTCTTGCCGCCGCGGCGCGCGACGTCGTCCAAGACATTGCCCGGCTCCAGGCCAAAGCCGCCAATCTGCGTGGCGGCATAGAAAGCCAGGTGAGCCTGATCGTCGATACGTTGATGCCGATGGCGCCTCTCATCCCCGCGGTGGCGGCCTTCGGCCAACAATTCCCGGCGGTCGATCTCGAGGTCGTCATCGATGCCATGACCTCACCGCTGGTCGCGGTTCTGAACGGCACTTGCGCCTTGGGAATCGCAGGCCCGATGGCGCTCAGGGTGCCCGAGATAACAGCCGTACCTTTGATTGAGATAAGGCGAGTTGCCGTTGCCGCCCTATCGCATCCGCTGGCGGAAGCAAGCACGCCGATCTGTTTCGAAACCGCGCGGCGCCACAGACAGATCATTATGCTCGATCGCGACCGGACGAGCTCGAGCCGCGCTTCCAACGCCGTCTCGGATCAGTCCTGGCGGACCAGCGACATTGGCGCCAAGCGAGAAATGCTGCTCGCCGGGCTTGGCTGGGGAAACATGCCGCTGCATGTCATCGAGGACGATCTGATCTCAGGACGGTTGAAGCAGCTTCCGCTTGCAACGGACTTGGCGGCACTCTGGTCGGCCGCCATGCCACTTTATCTCATTCGCTCAAATCGGCATGCCACCGGGATCGCGGCCGATTGGTTATTCCAGCGTGCGACCGATTTTGTCTCCCGCTCATAGTCACCGATAATTTCAAGCCACCATCGGCCAAAGACGATGATCCGGGGCCATTTGCTTTTGCGGGCGAGCCGGCAGACGTTTTGCTCCCTACCAATAGCGTCACTTCGACATAGCGCACCCTCAACGAAAACCCTTTCCCGCAACACGGTATCTTGCAATGGATACCAAATTGGTTTTAGATAGCAGGTACCGGTTGGCGCTCGTTGTTTTGGGAACGCGGCGCCGCCTGTCGTGACGGTCGATCGCGGAATATGGAGGAGAGCGACCGGCATTGTCTCAACTAGACTTTAGTTAGGGAGGACACCCGTGAAATTCGAAATCAATCGCAGAACATTGCTCGCCGGCGCGGCAGCTTCGTTTGCAATGCCGTCTATCCTTCGAGCTGCTGAATGGCCCGAGCGCGCGGTGACGCTCGCGCATGGTTTCGGGCCTGGCGGCAACAGCGATGGTATCGCGCGCGTCGCAGCGGAAGGCCTGACAGCCGAACTCAAGCAAAGCTTTGTCGTCGATCCGCGGCCTGGCGCAGGCGGAACGACGGCTTCCGATCAGATCGCCCGTGCGACGCCCGACGGCTACAACCTGATCATGTTCACCGGAGCCCATGCCGTTGCCGCGGCGATTTATGCCAAGCTGCCCTACAATACCGTCGACGACTTTACCTTCGTCAGCCTGATCGCAGGTGGCACCCCCTTCACCATTGCCACCTATCCCGACCATCCGGTCAACAATCCAAGGGATCTGATCGAGCAAGCGAAGAAGGCAAGCCGTCCTTTCACATATGCTTCTTCCGGTATCGGCACGACATTGCATCTGGCAATGGAACTTCTCGCTTCACAGGCGGGTATCAAGCTTCAGCATGTCCCCTACAAGCAGAATTCGCAGTCCATGGTCGACCTTCTGTCCAAGCGACTCGATTTCGTCATCAATGGTCCCGCTTCCGTCTTCCCGCAAATCCAGTCCAAGGAAATCAAGGCGATCGCGGTGACGAGCCCCAAGCGCTATGCCGACCTTCCGGACGTTCCCGCCATCGCCGAGGTTTTGCCGGGATACGACGTCACGTCCTACTACGGCGTCGCCGGACCGAAGGGGCTTCCGGCAAACATCGTCAGCAAAATACAGGGCGTCATGACCGACATCGTGAAGCAGGATACGAGCATCTCCCGCATCAAGGGCCTCGGTTCGACGGCGATGGCCTCGACGTCCCAGGCGTTCCACGACCTCGTGAAGGCGGACGTCGACAAATGGACCAAGGTCGTCAAGGACGCCAACATCGAACGCATCTGATGCGCCTGCCACCTCCGCCTGGGGATCGTCCCGCCGCCACGGAGGTGGCTCCACGCCCGTGAAGAGATGGAATAGTTTATGGAAAGCACCTCCAAGGCCTGGCCTGTTTACAGCGACCAAAGATCGGCAAAAGGCCTCCATTTCCCCCGCATGACGACGGCGGAGGCTTTGGCAAGAAGCCTGATCCGATACGGGATCGATACAATCTATGCGCTGCCTGGTCTTCAGAGCGATCCTTTGTTCGACGCCTTTTACAGGGAATCCGCGTCGCTTCGCGTCATCCATCCGAGGCATGAACAGACTGCCGCCTATATGGCGCTTGGTGCGGCACTCGCCACAGGCAAGCCGCAGGTCTGTTCCGTCGTGCCAGGTCCGGGTTTTCTGAATGCGTCGGCCGCCCTGTTGACGGCGTTCAGCATGAATGCACCCGTGATCGCCATTGTCGGCCAAATTCCGCAGTCAGACATTGATCGCGGCTACGGGCATTTGCATGAATTGCATGACCAGCTCGGGATAGCGGACCATTTCAGCAAGTTCACGATGCGGGTCACGCATCCGCAACAGGCGCCCTCGGCGATTGCAGAAGCTGTCGCCAAGGCGACGTCCGGCCGGCAGGGACCGGTCGTATTGGAATGCTCCATGGATGTCCTGGCGCAGACAGCGCCCGTCGACCTTGACGTGCCTGGCTATCCGCTTGTCTCATATCCCATCGATCGCGACGCCGTGAACAGGGCCGCAGCGCTGCTGGCGACCGCAAGACGCCCGTTGATCATCGTCGGCGGCGGAGCACAGGATGCCGGCCCCCAGATCGCAGCCCTTGCCGAGTTGATCGAGGCGCCGGTCGCAGGATATCGCCGCGGCACCGGTGTCATTCCGTCGGATCATCGGCTTTCGGTCCGGTTGCCGGTTTCGCACCGGCTTTGGGCCGAGGCTGACGTGGTGATCGGCATAGGCACGCGGCTTCATATGCAACAGTCGATGTGGGGAGTATCGGATGACCTGAAGGTCATTCGCATCGACATCGACCCATCAGAACCGAACCGGTTCCGCAAGGCAGACATAGCTTTGGTGGGCGACGCAGCGCTTCATGCATCGGCACTGGTCGAGCAACTTTCGGCACTTGCCGTCACGCCATCCTCCCGGGCTGCCGAGCTGGCCGCGCACAATGCGTGGCTGGCCGGCAAGCTCGACGAGCTTCAGCCTCAGGTCGGTTTTCTCAAGGCCATTCGCGCGGCATTGCCCGCTGATGGAATCTTCGTCGACGAGGTGACGCAAGTCGGCTTCGTCAGCCGTCTCGCTTTTCCCGTGAACGGTCCACGAACCTTCCTGTCCCCCGGCTATCAGGACAATCTCGGCTGGGGTGTGGGAACGGCGCTCGGCGTCAAGGCGGCGCTGCGCGACCGCGCTGTAGTCTCTATCGCCGGCGACGGAGGTTTTCTCTACCAGGTCAGCGAACTGGCGACGGCCGTGAAGCATGATCTTCCGGTCGTCTTCGTGGTGTTCGACAACAGGATGTTCGGAAACGTCAAACGCATCCAGCAGGAGCGCTACGGCAACCGCGTTATCGCCGCAGATCTCCAAAGCCCCGATTTCGTGCAGCTCGCAGAAGCTTTTGGCGTGCTTGGCCTTCGTGCCGAAAACCCGGATGCGCTCGAGCAGGCGGTGCGCTCCGGGTTCGAAAGTGGTCGCCCGACCCTCGTCCATGTGCCATGCGGGACGATGCCGAGCCCGTGGCCACTCATCCTCATGCCCAAGGTCCGCGGCTGAACGCGAGGAGATGACGACATGACCCTGGAACAGACTTTGATCCATCTGCACCCCGACGTCCGGGATTTTCTGAAGCGCGACCAGCAGATATTCATCGGCGGCGCATTCACGCCGACACCGAATGCCGACCGCATCGATGTATTCGACCCGTCAAGCGGACTGGCGATCACGACCATTCCGGCCTGCGGGAATGCCGAAATAAACGAGGCCGTCGCGGCTGCACGGTCTGCGCTGACGGGCGAGTGGTCACGGCTGCGGCCGGCCGATCGCGAACGCGCGATCCAGAAGCTCGCCGATCTCCTGGAGCGCGACGGCGAAGTTTTCGCGCAACTGGAGTCGCTCAACAATGGCAAGAATATCGGCCTCTCCCGCGCGATCGAGGTCGGAGCATCCGTTGACTATCTGCGCTACATGGCCGGCTGGGCGACGAAGATCGAGGGCCATACGCTCGACAGCTCCATTCAGGCGCCTCCCGAAGGCAGCCGGTACATGACCTACACTTTGCGCGAGCCAGTCGGCGTCGTGGGTGCGATCATTCCCTGGAATTTCCCTCTTTCCATGCTTGTCTGGAAGGTCGGGACGGCGCTTGCAGCCGGCTGCACGATCGTCGTCAAGCCTTCCGAGGAAACACCCCTGACAGCCCTGCGTTTTGCGCATCTCTGCCACGAAGCAGGACTGCCGGCAGGCGTCGTCAATATCGTGACCGGTTACGGCCACTCTGCCGGCGCAGCGCTTGCGACACATCCGGCCATCGACAAGCTTGCGTTCACCGGCTCGACCGAAGTCGGCAAAATCATCGGCCACAACGCAGTCGATGGCATGAAGCGCTTTACACTGGAACTCGGCGGAAAATCGCCGATGCTGCTCTTTGCGGACATGCAGGATAACCAGGATCAACTCCTCGCTCGCCTTGGCCTCTTCTTCAACCAGGGGCAGGTTTGCACGGCTGCCACGCGCGTGCTGATCGAGCGCAGCATCTACGAACAGACCGTCGAGAAGCTTGCGAAAGTCGCGGATAGCCTTGCGTTCGGGCCGGGCCTTGATCCGACCGCCGAGATGAACCCGGTGGTTTCGGCCCGGCAGCGCGACCGCGTGAAGGGCTTCATAGAGCGCGCGGAAGCCGCCGGCGCATGCCTTTCGAGCGGTCACCGCGCCGTCCCGGAACGCGGCTATTTTGTCGCTCCCACCCTCGTCAGCAACGTGACGCCCGATATGGAGATCGTCCGCGAGGAAGTGTTCGGCCCCGTTATCGCCGCCATGCCTTTCGAAGACGAGGAGCATGCGCTTCACCTTGCCAACAACACGTCCTACGGGCTCGCCGCATCTATCTGGAGCACGGATCTCAACCGCGCCATGCGCCTGACACGCGCGCTGAAGGCGGGCACGGTCTGGGTCAACACCCACAACGTCCTTGATGCCAATCTGCCCTTCGGCGGCATGAAGCAATCGGGCCTCGGGCGGGAACATGGCCGGGAAGGGCTCGAACATTACCTGGAAACCAAAACGGTCACCATCCGGTACCAGTGAATTCTTCTACAGAGGATTGATATGAAAAACTTGCCGCTCGCGGGCCTTCGTGTGCTCGAATTCACCCAGATGGTCATGGGGCCGTGCTGTGGCCTGATCCTCGCCGATCTTGGTGCGGAGGTCATCAAGATCGAACCCATGCCGCGCGGCGATCGCACCCGGCATCTGTCGGGTCTTGCCGCCGGCTTCTTCGCAGCGTTCAACCGAAACAAGAAGAGCATTGCCGTGGACATGAAGAGCGTGGAAGGCCTGGCCCTGGTCAAGAAGCTTGTCGGCAAGGCGGATATCGTCATCGAGAATTTCCGGCCCGGCCGCATGGACAACCTCGGCCTTTCCTACAAGACCCTGTCGGCAATCAACGACAGGGTCGTCTATTGCTCCTTGAAGGGCTTCCTGCCCGGCCCTTATGACAAGCGATCCGCACTGGACGAGGTCGTACAGATGATGGGTGGCCTCGCCTACATGACCGGCTTGCCGGGCAAGCCCATGCGAGCGGGCGCGTCCGTCAACGATATCATGGGCGCGATGTTCGGCGTCATCGCGATCCAGGCAGCCATCCGCGAGCGAGAGAAGACCGGTAAAGGTCAGGAAGTGCAGGCGTCACTGTTTGAAAACAACGTTTTCCTGATGGCCCAGGCGATGCTGGCCGAAGCGATGACCGGCGAGACTTCCGAGCCCTGGTCCGTCAAGGAAAGGCCATGGCCGGTTTACGATCTCTTCGACATGACCGACGGCACGCAGCTTTTCGTCGGCATCATCGGTGACGGCCAGTGGAATGACTTCTGCATCGAGTTCGGCCGGCCGGAATGGCTGTCCGATCCGCGCCTGCAAAGCAACAATGATCGTTCAGCCCAGCGCTCGTGGCTGCTGCCCGAAGTCCGCAATATGCTGACCGCCATGCCGATCGATCAGCTTATCGAGAGACTTGAGGCCATCGGGCTTCCGTTTGCGCCGGTTCGCCGCCCCGGCGAACTGTTGGAAGATCCACATCTGCTTGCGTCCGGCGGATTGATCGATCTTACGCTGCCGAATGGTGTCGAGGCGCGCACGCCGGCGCTGCCGATCACATTCGGCGGCAAGCGGCTCAACCCGACCGCCGGTCTTCCGACTGTCGGCGGACATACCCGCAACGTGCTGAGCGAATACGGCATCGACGCCAACGAGATCAATAGCATGATCGCCAAAGGCATTGTTGCGGAAATGCTGGGCGAGCGGCCTGGGGAGGACAGCGCCCAACGCACGGCGCAGTCCGCATAGGGAGACGGACATGGAGAGAGAGAAAGTCGAAATCGTCGAAGTCGGCCTGCGCGATGGCCTGCAGATGCTACCGATGATCGTACCGACCGCTGAGAAGCTCGAATGGCTCTCGATGGAAGCAGCGGCGGGCGTCAAACGTTTTGAGGTCGCATCCTTCGTACCCGCGAAGAACCTGCCGCAAATGGCGGACGCAACGGAAGTCGTTGGCGCGGCCCGCGATATGCGCGGTCTGGTCGTGGCCGCGCTTGCACCGAACCTTCGTGGCGCGGTCAATGCGGTCGCCGCCGGCGCACAGGTCGTGGTCATGCCTGTTTCCGCCAGCGCCGCGCATTCCATGTCGAATGTACGCAAGACGCCAGACGAGATGGTGGAGGAGCTTGGCCATGTCGCCCGGATGCGCCGTGACGAGAACTGGAATATCCATATCGAGGCCGGTATCGCGACAGCGTTCGGCTGCACGCTCCAGGGTCGGGTTTCGGAGGACGAGGTTGTTCGCCTGGCCGTGGCCGCCGTGGAGGCCGGCGCCGACGAGATCGGTTTGGCCGACACTGTCGGCTATGCGACACCTGGTCAGGTGAAGCGCATTTTCAGCAACGTCCGCGCGGCGGTCGGCGACAAGTGCAAATCGGCGCATTTTCACGATACTCGGGGAACAGGACTCGCCAATGTGCTTGCTGCCCTCGATACAGGCATCCGCTCGTTCGACGCATCTCTCGGCGGTTTGGGTGGCTGCCCTTTCGCGCCCGGCGCCAGCGGAAACATCGCGACGGAAGATCTGGTCTATATGCTCGAATCCATGGGTTTCGACACCGGGATCGATCTGGCAACCCTGGTCGCGATGCAACCGACGCTGAAGCGCATCATTCCAGGGCAGGAGCTGTTCGGAAAGATGACGAAAGCCGGCATACCGCTCGGTTTTGCAAAAGACAAAATGGCCGCAGAATAAGGAACCGCAGATGGCAATCTACAGCCTTGATGGCATAGCTCCGCAGTTCCCCGAAGAGACCTCGTGGATTGCCGATACCGCTGTTATAATCGGAGACGTATCGCTGGGCGAAGGTGTCGGGATATGGTTCGGCGCCGTGCTGCGAGGAGACAATACACCGATCAATGTCGGCCGGATGACCAACATCCAGGAAAATTGCGTCATCCACTCCGATCCTGGATTCCCCGCCGGCATTGGCGAAGGGTGCACGATCGGCCATAGCGCAATCGTGCATGGTTGTACGATCGGAGACAATACCTTGATCGGGATGGGCGCCACCGTCCTCAATGGGGCCGTGATCGGCCGCAACTGCGTGATCGGAGCCGGCGCGCTCGTGCGCGAGAAGGAACAGATTCCCGACAACTCTCTGGTCGTGGGCTCCCCGGCCAAGATCATTCGCCAGATCGACGAAAGTGGTGAAGCGATGCTGAGAGCGTCCGCCGAGGACTATGCTGAAAAAGCTCGCCGCTTCGCCTCCACCCTTCAACGAATCCGCTGAGCTCTAGTTCTACTCACCTTGAAAAGGGAGCCGGGCAATCCGGCTCCTTTTTCTATTACCCGCAACCTTCTATTTGCATGCAACGCGCAGGATGAGCTTTTGAAGAGCGATCAGTTGGTCAGTGATCAGCTTGACCGCGACCGGATCAGTCAGTTCGCCATTCTCGGCGAACTTCTTGTCGGCCATGCCGATGAAGACTTCCGGTCTGTTGAGGGTGAAGCAGTTCATGTAGACGAGAATCTGGCGCAGATGATACTGGGACCGCGCCGTGCCAAGCATGCCGATGCTCGCACCCATGATGGCCACCGGCTTATCCTCCATGGGCGGCTCCGGCGCGCGAGACACCCAATCGAGCGTGTTTTTCAAAATACCTGAGACGGAAAAGTTGTATTCGGGAGATGAAATCAGAATCGCATCGGCTCCCGCAAGCTTCTGCCTGAGCTGCATGACCGAGGCGGGCATGCCATTTTTGCGGATATCGTCGTTGTAGAGCGGAATATCCGATATGCTTTCGATCGAGATTTCCATGCCGTCCGGTGCGAGTTTTTGGGCCGCCTTCAGGGCAAGCATATTGAACGAGCCTTCGCGAAGGCTGCCACAAAGTCCAATAACATTCATAGATTCCACCCTATATTGGATACCATATTGGTATATATTTGGGATGGAGGATGTCAGCAACCTTAAAATGCGGGCATGACCGAGAATACGCCGGCAATTGACCTCAAGATCAAAGATCGGTACTCATTGATGGATACCGCGAGGAAGAGAATGCAGGAATCAGACGCTGGAAAGTCAGCAACGACGATAACCTATGAGCGCCTAAAGAAGGCCATTTTGTCGCTGGAGCTTTTGCCGGGCCAATCTCTTGCCGAGCGCAGTCTGGAAACTCTGCTGGATTCGTCCCGAACCCCCATTCGCGCTGCGCTCGTCAAGCTGGAAACCGAGGGACTCGTCCGCAAGGGCGATCGCAGCTATTCGGTCGCGCCCATAGAACTGGACGAACTTGAACAAGCGTTTGCGTTCCGAGCCCTTCTGGAGTGTTCAGCCGTTCGCGCCGCAGCAGCAGTCGCGACACCGAACGATATCGCCCGCCTGCGGGCCTTGGCGATGGAATCCTCGGCAAGTTCCCCTGAGGTGGAAATCCGCGCCCCGAAAGCGGAGGAATTCCATCTGGAATTCGCCCGGATTGCCGGCAATGTGTTCACAGTCCGGGCACTCGAGGACATCATGCGGGTCGTTTATCGCGCACGTTGGCTCGACCTCAAGGCTGACAAGGACGATGTTGGGTCACGCGAACACAATGCAATCATCGACCTGATAGAAAGCGGAAAGGCCGATCAGGCCGTGGCCATGATGGAAAAGCATGTGGCTCACTCTCGCGACAGGCTACTGTCTGCCATCAAGTCGCAGGCGCAGGGTTTTCGCATGCGAGGGCTTAAGGTCGTCAGTTAACTTGAAGCGAGCCTGGTGCCGATCTTGAAGTAGGCCAAGCCTTCTCCAAGCCCGTTTCTGAACATGGTCAGAGGCACCGGCGCCGTCCCGGCAGCGGAATGCCAGGAACGAAATTTCCGAAATCGAACAGTTCCGTAACCCGCCGCAGGAGAAGATTTCCAATCCTGCAACAGATAATGCGCGTCACCCGCTGTCCTCCATTTGGGGCTACCGGAATGATTTGGCCTGATCGGCAACCTCACCGCATTTCCGTTGACAGCCTGAAAACAGAGGGTATATTTGGTATATTATTTTGGATACCAAAACGGTAGACAAATTGAGGAGAAAGCGGCGCAATGACCGACGGGCTGGAAGAGACGAAGCCGGTAGGATTTACAACGCAGCGCCTGGCGCATGTCGATCTCGCCAGTGAAATCGGGGCGATCGATACGCATGTGCTGCGGATGAGCCGGACCATCATTGCACCGGACGGCGGCTATGCGCCTCATTCGCATGAGGGGCGACCCGAACTGATCTACATACTTGAGGGAACCTTTACCGACGTCCGCGATGGGATGGAAACCCATTATGGGCCAGGCGAAGTGGTTTCGATGACCAATGGCGTCACGCACGCTATTCGCAACCTGAGTGGGAAGCCGGTGACGTATATTTCCGTCACGGTACGCAAGCCCTGAGGAATACCGGACGCCGCGCGGCGTCCACCATTTGGGAGGAGAGCCACCGGTGCGACGCGCTTTTGTCTGTCGAACGCGAGGCAGCTGAGGATTGGATCGACGAAAGCCAATGAACAGAACGTTCCAGAACGCTTGGGTTGTCAGCCTGACGCATTTCGATCGCGACGGCGGTCTCGACGAACAGGCTATGCGCACGCATCTTTTGCGTCTCGCCGATGCAGGCCAGAACGTCTATGCTGGCAGCACGAACATCGGTGAGGGCTTTTCGCTGGATGACAAGGAACTCCATCGTGTTCTGAGCGTCGCGGCGGAGACGCTTAAAGGCCGGATTGGCATACGTGCCGGTGGCCGTGAGGCGCGAAGTGTTAGTGAGGCTCTCGCCACCATCCGCATCGCGAAGGATGCCGGCGTAGAAGCAATTCACCTCTTCCAGCTGGATGTCGGACACGGCAGCAGCAAGCCGGACGCCGGCGAATTGGAGCGCTTCTACTGCCAGGTCCTGGAAAGATGCGATCTGCCCGTCATCCTCTCCAACTATCCAAAACTTGGCTACGCCGTGCCTGTCGACCTGATCGCGAGGCTTACAGAGCGCTTTCCGCAGATCATCGGCATGCGCGATTCCGGTGGAGATACCGCCTATCTGACGGATCTGCTGTCGCGCCTTGGTGGACGTCTGGAGATTTCGACCGTCGGCGTACGCGCGATGCTCCCTGCCCTCTTTCTCGGCGCCGACACGGTGATGACAACGGAGGCGAATGTCGCACCGGCTTTGGTCACATCGGTCATGGAGGCCTTTCATGCGGGAAAGATGCGCAGCCTGCGTGAGCACTATGCCGCATTGGTCTCGCTGCATCTTGCCCTCAACCGCTATGGCGGTTCCGGCGGACGTGGCATGAAGCCGCTGCTCGACAACCTGGGTCTGATGGGAGGCGCCCTGCGACAACCGCGCAGAGGGATATCGGATCAGGATGCCGAGGCGCTGCTGCATGCCGTTCGTCTTCTCGACCTTGAGGAGTTCAGGGAGTTGGTCGCGACCTGAACAACTGATCATCTTCGGGAGGAAGAAAGCATTTCGTCTTCGGTTTCATGGCCGGATCGGCCAGCTCATGGGAGGAGTTCATGAACACCAAATCCATCGTCTCGGGCGGTGTCTGCATTCTGATAGGCGGCTTCTTCAGCTTGTCAGCCCTGACATCGCTCAAGATCGGTACGTCGACCAATATGGGTCCGGGGTACTTTCCGCTATCCTTGGCGATCATCCTGATCGGCATCGGCCTCTACATCGCCGCCCAGGCCATCAGGGAAGAGAGCGACGGCTTTCGCTTCGGCCTCGGCGCGATACCATGGCGCGGGACGCTGCTCATATGCCTCTCTCCCATTATCCTGGGTCTGACCATTCGCGGCATGGGGCTTGCTCCCTCGATTTTCCTGACCGCGATGGTCTCCGCCTTTGCCAGCCGTGCGCAGACCATGAAGATGGCAGTCTCCGTGAGCCTCGTTCTAACCATCTTCTGTGTCCTCATCTTTGGTGTGATCCTGAAACTTCCGATCCCCGTCATCGGTCCGTGGTTCAGTCTGTAAGGAAAGCCTTATGGAAATTCTGTCTCACCTTGCCATGGGTTTTTCCGTCGCCATGACGACGCAGAACCTTCTTTATTGCTTCATCGGCGTGGTCGTCGGCACTGCGATCGGCGTTCTGCCGGGTCTCGGCCCTGTCGCCACCATGGCGATGCTCATGCCAATCACCTTCAATCTCGATCCGACGGCGTCACTGATCATGCTTGCCGGCATCTATTACGGGGCGCAATATGGGGGATCGACCACTGCTATCCTGATCAACATGCCAGGCGAATCCTCGGCCGCCGTCACGACTCTCGACGGCTATCAGATGGCGAAGCGCGGCAGGGCCGGCCCGGCGCTGTCGGCCGCGGCGCTCGGCTCCTTCTTCGCAGGCTGCGCCGCCACAGTGCTGATCGCCCTCGTGGCCATACCGCTGACGCGCGTGGCGCTCGAGTTCGGACCGGCTGAATATTTCTCGCTTGTTCTTCTCGGCCTGGTCTCTTCCGTCGTTCTCGCTTCTGGCTCGATGCCGAAGGCAATCGCGATGATCCTCATCGGCCTCTTGCTCGGCTTGGTGGGCAGCGATCTTTACACAGGCGTCGCTCGCTTCACCATGGGCTTCACGGAACTTTCCGACGGCGTCAATTTCACGGCCGTCGCGGTGGGCTTTTTCGGTATTTCCGAGATTTTTCGAAATCTGCAGCTGGAGAGCGGAAAAACCACGGACGTCTTCCCGATCGGCAAGCTCTGGCCTTCCAGGGATGATTTCAAGCGCATGATAGCGCCTGTCCTGCGCGGAACGGCCGTCGGCTCGGTTCTGGGCACTCTCCCCGGCGGCATGGCGGTCCTTTCCTCCTTCGCCGCTTACACGATCGAGAAAAGTGTTTCAAAGAACAAGCAGGAATTCGGAAAAGGCGCGATCGAAGGTGTTGCAGCGCCCGAAAGCGCCAACAATGCGAGCGCTCAGACATCCTTCATTCCCATGCTTACACTGGGTATTCCGTCCAACCCGGTTATGGCCTTGATGATTGGAGCGATGATCATGCAGGGCGTGGTGCCTGGGCCGAACGTCATCAGCCAGCACCCCAACCTGTTCTGGGGCATCATCGCCTCGATGTGGATCGGAAACGCCCTGTTGGTCATCCTCAATCTGCCGCTGGTCGGCATCTGGGTGAAACTACTCCGCGTTCCTTATCACGCATTGATCCCGGTGATTATCGTGTTCTGCTCTGTGGGCGTATACAGCATCTCAAGCGCACCCCTGGACCTGTGGCTGGTCGCAATCTTCGGTATTGCAGGATACCTTCTCATCAAGCTGGACTTTGAGCCCGCACCCCTGCTTCTCGGTTTCGTGCTGGGGCCTTTGCTCGAAGAGCATTTCCGCAGGGCAATGATCCTGTCCGGCGGCGATCTCAGGATTTTCTTCAGCCAGCCAGTCAGCGCGTCGCTGCTATTCCTCGCGGCCTGCGTGCTGATCGCCGTCTCCTTCCCGGCGCTGTACCGGAAGCGTGGCAAAGTTTTTGTCGAGGACTGACCGGTAGACGAGGCCGTGCTCGGCACGGCCTCACTCATTCCAATCAGGCAAGAAGAAGCCGCGAGATTTCCCGCGAGGCAGCCAGCAGGGGCTCGACAAGCGATGAAAGCAGACCGCTTCGAGCGGCAGGCACCAAGATGGCGAGACTTGCTTCACACCGGCCACCTTCCTCAATGATGGGAACAGCAACACCGTGAACGCCGAGCTGAAGTTCATCATAGGAAACCGCATATCCGGCTTCGCGCGTGAGCGCGATACGCTGCCGGGCAACCTCAGGGTCTTTACTGCTCTTGAGAACCTTTTCGACATATTTGGGATCCTGAAAGGCGATCAACGACCAACCGCTGGCACCTTGGAGGAGCGAATGGCGAGAGCCCGGCCGATGCTCTACTCGCACCAGATGCTTCTGGCCGAGGGCCTGTTCGATGACCACAGCCTCCGCGTTGGCAATGCCATGCAGCACGACTGTCTCGCCGGTCTCGCTGGCAAGTTTCTGCATTACAGGCTTGGCCTTGCTGCGCAGATTCGTGTCCATGCCGCGGGTCAATTGCAACAAGGCCGGACCTAGCGTGTAACCGCCGGTCTGGCGGCGGACATAAGCGCGTTGCGACAGGGTCGCCAAAAGCCGATGAGCGACTGTGCGGTTGATGTCGCAGTTGCGTGCGACATCCGCAGCACTCATCGGCCCATCGCGCGCGACGCATTCGAGCACGGTAAGCATTTGATCACCTGTCAGCGAAATCTCGACCAACGTATGTCTCCATTTTCGAATGCCTAGATCCTTATCTCGAACCGGCCTGCCAATGCCAGTTCCACACGTGATCCCTCAAGCTGCGCGTTGACCTAGATAACCACATATGATCTATATACGAACAATGTAGTTCGATAAACGGGATAAAATCATGAGACTTGTCAGCTATGAAGAGCAAGAGAAGCCACGCTTTGGAGCGATCATCGGAGATCGCGTCGTTGATCTGGCGCTTTGGAGCACAGTCTGCGCCAAAACGGATGCCTCCCTGGTCGAAATCCCGGCCAAGATCGAGGATTTCTTCGAAGATATCGAAAGGCTCGAACCATCGCTGAAAGCCGTCGTCGCAGCATTCGACGCGAACGGCGCCGAGAACGCGGATGTGAGCAAGCCGCTAGCCGACGTCAAGTTGCTCGCGCCCATTCGCCGCCCCCCCAAGATCGTCTGCGTGGCGCGCAACTATGTTGAACACGCAAAGGAAGCAGGCTTGGAAATTTCTCCGATACCCATCCTCTTTGCGCGCTTCTCCAGCACGTTTGTAGCGGATGGTGACCCGGTGGTCGTTCCGACGGTATCGGACGATCTGGACTGGGAAGGAGAGCTGGCGGTCATCATCGGCAAGAACACCAATGGCAAACGCCTCACCAAAGAAGAGGCGATGGACTACGTGTTCGGTTATTCGATCTTCAACGACGTGACCGTGCGCGACTACCAGTTCCGCGTCACGCAATATACGGCCGGCAAGAATTTCCGCGCGTCAGGTCCGTTCGGTCCTGCGATCGTCACGGCTGACGAGGTTGCCGATCCTCACAAACTCGACATCAAGACGACGCTCAACGGCAACCAGATGCAGTTCGCCAATACAGATACGATGATCTACGACATTCCGACGATCATCGAGAACATCTCCGAATTCATCGATCTGGAAGCAGGCGATGTCATCCCGACAGGCACGCCGGCAGGCGTCGGCTTCAAGCGCAAGCCACCGATCTTCCTCAAGAATGGGGATACGATCACCGTCGAGATTCCGGGTATCGGCGTGCTCAGCAATCCCGTTGTAAAGGAAGGAAAACGGTAATGTCGAAAGAGATGTTCGAACGTGGTTTGAAAATCCGCAAAGAGGTGCTCGGCTCCGAATATGTGGAAAAATCGCTGAATGCGGCTGACGATTTCAACCGCGACTTCCAGAACCTCGTCACCGAATATTGCTGGGGTGCCGGCTGGGGGAGATCCGCTCTCACCCGCCGCGACAAGAGCCTTCTGAACCTCGTGATGCTCGGCGCCTTGAATCGCGGCTCCGAATTCAAGCTGCACCTGAAGGGAGCGGTGACGAATGGCTGCAGCCGCGAGGAGATCAAGGACACGCTGATGCAGCTTGCCATCTATGCAGGCATCCCCGCGGGCGTCGAAGCATTCCGCCTGGCACGCGAAGCATTTGCGGAAATCGACAAATCCTGATGACTTTGGCGGTTTCCGGCCGCCGTCTTGCGGTTTCACCTCCGACAAAAGGAAAACCCGCGATCAGGTCGCGGGTTTTCTGCTTTGCCATGTCGGGAACAACTGGGAACTAACCGCCGATCTTTGCCTGCAGGGTTATCATGTCGGCTTCCCGCTTGGCTTCAAACGCATCGAAGTCGAATGTCGGAAGGTCGATCTCCTCGATCGGATCGTAAGGCCGTGCCGTACCGTGCCAGCCGATCTTGTCGATGCCCCAATAGAATTCGAGCAGATTGCCGTCCGGATCGCGTGCGTAGAATCGTGGCTGGTTTCCAGGCCCGCCCTTGCGGCAATTGACGATCTCCACCCCTCCGTCCCGCATTTCTCGAAACAGGCTGAGAAGGTCCTCCGGAGAGGCCAGTTCAAAGGCAATGTGGTGCAGGCCGAAGCCAAAACGCGGCGCGTCCGGAGCGTCAGGCCCGAGAATGTCGTCACGCATTTTGAAGATCGACAACTCGTGATGGGTGGTGTCGCAGCGGATGAATGCGCCGGCTGCGACCGCAACACCGTGCCCGACCTTCTCCTTTGGATACTCGAATTTCTCGGTCAGCCTCATCCCGAGATACCGGCTGTAGAATTCGACGGTACGGTCGATATCCCTGACGGTCAAACCGATATGACCCAATTTCGAAACGCGCGCTTTCATATTTCCTCCTGTTCGAATAACGAACTTATATGTTCGTTATTCGATATAATATCACGACTAATCATGGGGGCAATCGGATTCTCTGCCTCCTCACGCAACAGCTTCGGCCATATCAGACATTGCCTGTAGGGGAGATACGGTTCTTCTCACGGCTCATCGCCGGCATAAGAGAACCCGAAATGCAACACTGCAGATTCCTCGTTGGCCATGCTCGCAGGCATCTTCTACGGCGCGCAATATGGCGGATCGACCCCGGCCATTCTCGTCAATCTTCCAGGCGAGTCCTCCTCGGTCGTGACCGCATTGGATGGCTACCGGATGGCTCGTCAGGGCAACGCGGACCTGGCCGTTGCAACATCTGCGACCGGCTTGTTCTTTGCGGGAACCGTTGCGACACTGGTGATCGCCATGTTTGCACTGCCGCTAGCGGGCCTCGCCCCCGATCTCGACCCTGCCGAATATTTCTCGCTCCGTCCTCGGGCTCATCGCCTCGGTCGTGTTCGCCCACAGGCAGCGCCCGCTATGCATTCGACATACCTGACATGGTGGATAGCATGGATTTCGTCGTCGTGGCCATGGGGTGTTCGGTATAGGAGAAATCATCGCCAATCTCGAAGATGAAAGCGACCGGCAGATCATGCTGAAGGAGATCAAGGGGCTTTGACCCAATCGGCAGGACTTCAAAAGCATGCCAGTGCCGATTCTACGCGGTACTATGCTCGGCTCACTACTTGGCATCCTGCCAGATGGTGCCGGGCTATGGTAAGCGGCGGCGCGTTCCTGGCGCCGATGCCGTTTTCAAGCCTCTCCAGAACCCGCCAGGAGGCCTTTGTCGAGGACTGATAATGGCAGCCCCTGATCCGAAGGGCTCTCCTCAGGCCCTTCGGACTATGGGGCGGGACACTGCAACACATCTGTCTCAAGCCGCCAGCGAAACGACTTCCGATACAAGACATGATGCAAGCCTGTACGCTCGCCTCGCATCTTGCCTATGCTCCGGCAAGGCAACAGTCGGACCGCTCTTTCACAGGCCGACATCTTGTGCTGACTGCCCGAAGGTTTTCAGGCGGCCAGAATGACCTTCATTGCCTTTTCGCGCGCGGCGTTGCCGAACACGTCGTAAGCGTCGAGGATCTGGTCGAGCCTGAAACGATGCGTGATGAGCTTGCCCGGATCGAACTTGCCGGCCTTGACGGTCTTCAGCAACATCGGCGTCGTGTTGGTATTCACCAGCCCCATCGAGATGTTGATGTTCTTGATCCAGAGATCCTCGATGTGAAGCTCCACCGGCTTTCCGTGAACGCCGACATTGGCGATATTGCCGCCCGCCGAAACGATCTTCTGGCAGATGTCGAATGTCGCGGGAACGCCGACAGCCTCGATCGCCACATCGACGCCCTGGCCGCCGGTCAGGTCCATGATCCGCGATGCGGCGTCTTCCTCGCCGACCTGAATGGTGTCCGTCGCGCCGAATTGCCGGGCAAGGGCCAGACGCGCCGGGTCCATGTCGATCATCACGATCTTCCCCGGAGAATAGAACTGCGACGTCAGCAACGCCGACATGCCGACCGGGCCTGCGCCGACGATGGCGATCGTATCGCCCGGCTTCACGCCGCCCGCCTGTACCCCGATCTCAAGTCCTGTCGGCAGGATGTCCGAGAGCATCACCAATGCTTCCTCATCCGCACCTTGCGGGATGGGATACAGCGAATTGTCGCCATGGCGAATGCGGACATATTCGGCCTGCGTGCCGTCGACCGTGTTTCCAAGCTGCCAGCCGCCATCGTCGCAATGGGAATAGAGCTGCCGCTTGCAGTTCGGGCACGAGCCGCAGGACGTGATGCACGAGATCAGCACCGGATCGCCCCGGCGGAAATTGCGCACCGCGCTGCCGACATCGTCAACGACGCCGACGCCTTCGTGACCAAGTGTGCGTCCTTCCGTGACGCTCGGCACATCGCCCTTCAGGATGTGCAGGTCGCTGCCGCAGATTGTCGTCTTCGTGATTTTCACGATGACATCCGTCGCCTCCTGAATGACCGGTTTCGGCTTTTCGACCCAGTCCTTCTTGCCCGGCCCGTAATAAACAAGCGCTTTCATCATATCCTCCCGCGGGGGCATGCCCCTCAGCATGTTTTTGCAAAGATCACACAAACCCGTCTCCAGTCCGGATAGTGGGGCACCAACCGGTGCCCGCAACCAGTCTAGACGAGGACCATGGGCGGGCGCACGCCGATGCCTGATCCATTCGGGAAGCCGGTGATCGAAATCGGAAGAAATCAGCCTGCACTTTCAAATCGCCCGCCGAAACGGATCGGAAGGCGCGCGTCCAGTCGAGATCCGTTTCAGGAAAAGGAACAAGGATAGTAGACCGTCACATGCGCCCAGGCCGGCTGCGCAATGTCTGGTAGGGTGTTTCGCCGAAGCGCTGACGGTAGCAGGCGCTCATCGCGGTAAGGTTCACATATCCCCTCCCCGCAGCGATGGAGGAAACGGTCTGCCCGGGCGGAGCCTCTTCGAGCGCCTTGCGGAGACCGTCAAGACGACGAGCGGTGAGATATTCATGCGGCGTCACGCCACGAAACCGCCGAAACCCTTCGGAGAGGCTACGCGCCGAAATGCCGAGTTGCGCGGCGATATCCGTCACGGAGGGCGCTTCATGCGCCCTTTCCTCCATCAGCCGCTCCGCCTCGCGCACATATCGGGGTGCTGCGCTGCGCGCTCCGGTTTCAAGATTGAGCCCCGAACACTCAGCCCACCCGCGCAGCAGTTCGAGGCACAAGGTTTCCTCGATCCGCTTCTCGATCAACGGGCTGGCAATGCGATCGTTCCGAGCGTCGACCGACAGGGTTGCGTAATCGAGAAGGGAAAGCCAGGCCGAATGGCCGTGACCGAAGACCAGGCGTTTTTTCCAAAGGTCGTCTTCGGGCACGAAACCGTACCAACGCTGCGCCGTTTCCTCCATCACCGCGTGCGGAATGGTGAGGTTGAATTGAAGATCGTCACCGTCGGCCACGTTCCAGTAGTCCGTTCGGCTGCAGTCGACGACGTAGCTGTCTCCGGGCCTGGTATCGATGCTCGCGCCGTCCGTCAGCGGATGGCGCACACTTCCGCGCATGGTGTTGACAACGATGATATTGCCAGAGGACGGATCGAATTCATCCGCCTTCGTGGGCACGCCAAAGCAGAAGCGGCTCAGAACGATCCGGCCGATCGACAGTGTGCGCAAGGTGGCGTTCGGATCGGAGCCTGCCACGAGCGGCCGCGTGGCAAGCGGCATGTAGACCCGATGGCAGAAGGCGTTGACCTGAGCCCACTCCCGGGACGCATTCAGCTTTCCGCTCAGGAGCGGTCTGCCTTGCGCATCGTAAAGCAGCGCATGCTCCAGCAATTCTTCGCCCTCCACACATCTCCGGCGCCATTGTGCCTGGAAATGCCGGAAATTCAATCAGGCAACGGCTGTACGCCTCCCGGCGCAAAGCCGCCCCTCATGTTGCCATCCGGCAGCGATATGCGTTCACTCCGCGGGATTGCCGCTGCCGGCCAATCCGGAACGCCGGGGCCGGTGCACCGGACCGTTCAGCACGCAATAGGCAACAAGACCAATCACCAGTCCCCAGTAGGCACCGCCAATACCGAGCAGGTTGATATTCGCCGCGGAAGCCAGGAAGGTGATGAGCGAGGCTTCACGGGAGGAAGGGTCGGCCATCGCGCCCGCAAGGCTGCCACCGATCGTACCGAGCAGGGCAAGGCCGGCGAGCGTGGTGATGAAGGTCGCGGGGAAAGCCATGAAGACCGCCGCAAGGGTGACGCCGAATACACCGACAAGTACATAGAAGCAGCCCGCCGCAATCCCGGCGATCCAGCGCTTGCGCCGATCTTCGTGGGCTTCCCGCCCGGTGGCGATCGCAGCCGTGATCGCAGCAAGATTGAAGGCATGGGAGCCGAAGGGCGCCATGACGAGCGAGCCGAGGCCCGTCACGGTGAGGATCGGGTTGGCGCTGGTCCTGAAGCCATCGTTTCGCAATACCAGCATTCCGGGCATGTATTGGCCCGTCAGCGTGATGAGAAACAGCGGCAGCGCGACCGAGAGCAGCGCATTCAGCGAAAATTCCGGAACGGTGAAGACGGGAATGGCAAATTCCAGCCTCAGCTCCGATAGCTCAACCCTGCCCTGTAGAAGCAGGAAGACCAGCCCGAGCAGGAGGATGCCCACCACGGCGTAGCGAGCCGACAACCGTTTCAGCACGACATAGGCAATGACGAGCAGGCCGACCAGCAGAGGATCGGCGCTTGCGCCGCCGAACGCGCCAATGCCGAACTGCAACAGAATACCTGCGAGCAGGCCGGACGCGATACCCGGCGGGATCAGCCGGATGACCTTCTCGAAATAGCCCGAAAGCCCGAGAATGACGAAGGCGACCGCCGAGATCATGTAGGCACCGACCGCCTCCGCATAGGGCGTTGTGGCGAGCGCGGTGACAAGGAAAGCAGCCGCTGGCGTCGACCAGGCGGTGATGATCGGCTCGCGATAGCGCCAGCTCAGAAAAAGCCCCGTCACGCCTACGCCAATGGAAACAGACCAGACCCAAGATGCCGTCAATTCCGGACTGAGGCCGGCAACCTTGGCAGCCTGGAAGACGAGAATGAATGTGCCACCGTAATTGACGATGACGGAGATCAAACCAGCGATAGTCGGATGCGTCAGGTCGCTGAGGCGGATGGGGGATATGACGGGCGGCATGTCTTGAAAAGGCTCCTGAAATTTACGGCATATGACCGGTGAGGGCCTTGACATCTAGCTGATGATTGGCCGGATTATCCCATCCATTTTTTCGAGAAGGCCCAGACCAATTGTTCAAGCATTCCCAATTGGAAACCGTGAAGGCATGGCTTGCCCAACCCGCCCATGCGGCGATGCCGCTTCACGCCCGGATACAGCGGGCGATCCGGCAGCTGATCCTCGACGGCGCGCTGGACAGGGGCAAGCCACTGCCCGCCTCGCGGGCGCTCGCCAGATCGCTTGGCGTCTCGCGCGATACCGTCGAGACGGCCTATGCCCAACTGCACGCCGAAGGCTTCATCGACCGCCGGATCGGCAGCGGCAGCTTCGTGGCGCAGATGACGGAATTTTCCCCCATGCGCCACCCCACGCCGCGCAATATGGCCCAGCGCAGGCAGGCCTCAGATCTCAGCAATCGCGGCAGTGCCGTGTTCGGCAGCGGTGGTGTTCGGGAGCTGCTTTCGCCACGACCATTCGCACATGGCATACCGGAGACGCGTAGCTTTCCGCTTCATCTGTGGGAACGGCTGGAGCGACAGATACTGAAGGAGACCGGCACCAGCGTGCTTCTTCACGGCGATCCGCAGGGAACCGAACCACTGCGACGCGCCATTGCCGACTATGTCAACCTTGAGCGGGGTGCCCGTGCCACGGCCGACCGAGTCCTGGTGCTCACCAGTTCGCAACAGGCATTGACGTTATGCGCAACCATGCTGCTCGATCCCGGCGACCGCATCTTCATCGAGGACCCTGCCTATTACGGGGCACGCAAGGCGTTCAACGCGGCTGGACTGGAATGCGTGCCTGTCTGCCTTGACCGGCAGGGATTGTCGGTTGGACAGATCATGGATGAGCCGCAGCGTGCCAAAGCTGTCTTCCTCACCCCATCCCACCAGTTTCCGACCGGCGCAACGCTGGCGCTGGATCGTCGCCTGGCTTTGATCGAATGGGCTGCGCGATATGAGACCTGGATCATCGAAGACGACTACGACAGCGAATTCCGCTATGCAGGCAAGCCCACGGCCTGCGTGCAGGGCCTCGATCCGCATGAGCGGACTATCTATATCGGCACCTTCACCAAATCGCTCTTTCCAGGCCTCAGGATCGGTTATGCGGTGCTGCCGCCCCAACTGGTGCAGCCGATGACCGTCGCGCGCACACTGCTCGACGGTCATTCCGCCCCGCTTGCACAATTGACACTCGCCCGGTTCATGGAAGGTGGGCATTTCGGCGCGCATATCCGCGCCATGCGTGCGATCTATGCTGAGCGTCTGGATGCCCTGGTCGGCCTTGTACGAAAGCATCTTTCGGATTTTGTCGAACCCCGCGTTCCCATCGGCGGACTGCAGATGCCCTGCCTGCTGACAGGCGAGCTATCCGAGCGCGTAGCCATCGACGCCGGGCGGCGTGTCGGGATCGAGTTGCTCGGCTTGTCGGCGCTTCATGCCGATGGAAACGGCAAGGCCGGCTTCCTGATGGGCTTCGCCGCGTACACTCCGGCCGAGATCGAGATTGCAATCAGGAAGCTGGCTCATGCGCTTCGCGCGGCAGCGAAGCCGTAACCGGATGATCCCCTCGCCCAACGGTCCAACCGGCCTCCGGAAAATGGAGGAGAACGGCAGCCGCTCTCATGAATGACGCCTCAATGGCCGGTGCGTAAAATTGTATTCGCGGACGCCCAAGTCTCGTCATCCCTCACGAACGCTCCCTGGCCGCCAGTTTTGTAACGATCAGCGCGGGTGGAACAGTCGTGAATGGCGATGCCGCGAAATTGCCGGAACGTCTGCTGCGGGAGGCGGATAGCGCCCTCTATTATGCCAAGCATGGCGGACGCAACCGGATACATACCACCAATGAGGAAGGACGCTCCGACTGACGGCCCAAGGAAAGGATAGAGCCGAAAGCAACGCCGGCTGACGCCCGTTTGGTGTGTCGGATATCAAAAGTCCGTACAAACGATCGGATACGATCCGGACGAACCCTTCAAGGCCAGCACTCGGCGAATGGCTGCCTTCTCGCCTAGGCGTTAGCCCATCTCTTCGTCTGAGGAACGACGACGTTCCGGTCGGTGGATTGAACGAATGCCTCCGGTTGGTCGACATTGAATTGACGGATCAGATCATGCAGGGTTCGCATGTTGGCTCTGATTGAGGATGTGGCGGCGCTGGTTTCCTCGACCATGCTCGCATTCTGTTGCGTTGCGTGATCCATTCGAGAGACCGCCTCATTGATCTCCGAGATTCCCACGGACTGCTCCTTGGAAGATCCCGCAAGATCGCTGGCGTAGCGCGCTATTTCGCGGATGTTCGTCGCAATCGTCTGAAGTGCCTCTCCCGTTTTCCCCACGAGCGTCACACCTGTTTCAACCTGGGAGGACGAGGTGGAAATCAGGGTTTTGATTTCTTTTGCGGCTGTGGCCGAGCGTTGAGCAAGTTCGCGAACCTCCTGCGCGACGACAGCGAAACCCTTGCCGGCTTCGCCTGCCCGCGCCGCCTCGACCCCTGCATTCAGGGCGAGCAGATTGGTCTGAAAGGCGATTTCGTCAATCACCCCGATAATCTGACTGACCTGGTTGGACGACCCCTTGATTTCCGCCATGGCGTGGATGGCGGCCTCCACGATATTGCGGGACTCCTCGGCAGATTCTCGTGTTTGCTGGGTAATGGTTGCAACGCTCGCAGCGTTATCCGCCGCGTTGTTCACGGTCGACGTCAATTCTTCCAAAGCGGCAGCGGTTTCCTCAAGCGACGCGGCCTGCTGCTCTGTCCGGCGCGAAAGGTCGTTCGCAGCTCCCTCGACCTGCCCGAGATCCGTGTGAACCGTTGAGGACAGTCTCGTGATATCCAGCATTATGGCTTGCAACCTCTCGGCCGCACCGTTGAAATCAGTTTTCAGGCGCACGGAATCTTCTGGAAAAGCAGCCGTGATGCGGTGCGTCAGATTACCGCCGGACAATTGAGACAGAGCATGCCCAAGCATCTCTATGGTGCGCTCAGCCTCCTCGGCCGTACGTTCCGACTGCTGTTTGAGAGTGACCTGTTCGTGCACATCATTCAAAGATCCGCAACACAGAACGGTCTGCCCGTCCGGGTCGAAGACCGCACCGCCCGTGGCCCTGAACCAGCGATAGCTGCCGTCGCTGACTTTCAGACGATAGGTCACGTCGTAACGGGTATCTCCGCTTCGATCGGTGACGGTTTTTCCAAACGCTGCAAACGTTGCCGCGACATCGTCAGGGTGAAGACGTTCGGACCAGGATTGAACGACGTTGGGAAAACTCTTTTCGTCATTGTAACCGATCAAACGTCGAAATTCGGCGGACCAGGTCCATCGACTTTCAACATGCATCGCATCGCCTTTGTGAAGGACCGCGTCCCAAAGACCGATGCCGCTCGCCTCGTCCAATATGCGTGAACGCAGGCTGACGCGACGCAACTCTTCCTGGACCGATGTCAGCAGTTTCTTGCTTCGATTTAGGAACATTGGGAGCCTCCTCAAAAGGTCTCCTACCAATATTACGGAAAACGGTTAATCAATTGCGCAAAAGCTTGTTGAAATACGAAGCGGCACATTCCTGAAAGGCCCCAAACCTTCCGGCCGTCCGGCAGGCGATCCTAAACGCGCTCGAAATCGAGATGAATCGTTGCGTCGCCTTTCACTTACGCGACATGCCTTGCTCCTGATGTCAAATGCATCAACAAAGAGTCGGTTTGGGATGACTGTTATGGAGCAGCGCCGGATAAGCAAAGGATGCGCCTCTTCTACCGGTATGATGCTGTGCGGAGGCCGCGCGTGGCATCGGCCAAGGACATTTCTCTGTCTCTGGCACGATATATCCTGCTGCCATCAATGCTCCGGTCGTCGTGGATTAAGATCGGGCAGCCCCGGTTGGAGGTTCGATGCCCTCCGGAAGAGGCGTCTGATATGCCTCCCCGTTGCGGCGGATGCCGAGTTCCTGCTTTGCCCGGGACAGCAGATCAGGGTCTCTTACCACCTTCGCCCCGGTGGCTGCCATGACCTTGGCGGCTTTGATCATAGCCTTGTGCGCGGCGGGCAGCTTGGCCTGCGTCACCGCCTGCCAGGCATGAAATGGCGTGCCGATCGCAGCCGTCGCCGTCAGGCACTGCGCCGTGGGGACGACCCAGCTGACATCGCCCACGTCGGTGGAACCGAAAAGCAGGCCGGGTGAAGAGGGTAGCGGCAGAAGTCCGTCGTGCAGGGATTTCGGATAGTCCTCCGGTCCCCCGAAGGCTTCCGCACTGGCGCGAACGTCGTCGTCCGTAAGCGCCGCGGCACGCAGCCGATCGGCGAAATCGAAATCCGCCGCATCGAAATCGGGAGCGCCGAGCTGGGCGAACTCACGGTGCATCGCCTCCTCCAGCGTCCGGTTGGGCAGTATGTTGGACGTCGCACGGTCGAAGATCATCTCCACCTTGGTTTCCGTCATCAAGGCTGCGCCCTCGGCGATCTTGCGCACCCGCTCGAACAGGCCGCGGACATCGCTCAGTTTCGGCGCGCGGATGAGATAGAGGCCCTCTGCCGAGGCCTGCACGACATTTGGTGAAATGCCGCCTGTCTGGGTGATCGCGTAATGCACGCGGGCGTCGGACGGCATATGCTCGCGCATGTAGTTGATGCCGACATTCATCAATTCGACAGCGTCCAGAGCACTGCGGCCGACCTGCGGGCTCATCGCGGCGTGCGCCGCACGGCCGCTGAAGCGGAAATAGGCCTGGATGTTGGCGAGCGTCGAGGACGACATCACGGCATTGTAGACGCAAGGGTGCCAGCAGAAGGCGGCATTAAGATCGTCGAAGGCGCCGGCCCGCGCCATGTAGGTCTTGCCCGAGCCGCCCTCCTCGGCCGGACATCCGTAATAGCGGACGCGCGCCTTGACGCCGGCTTCGGCAAGCGCGTCCCGCAGGGCGACCGCCGCAAGCAGCGAGGCAGCGCCCAGAAGATTGTGATGGCAGCCGTGGCCGTTCGCGCCGGGCTCGGCTTCACGCTGCCCGGTAACGCCCGGCACCTGCGAAAGACCGGCCAGCGCATCGAACTCGCCGAGAAAGCCGATGGTGACATCCCCCTCGCCCGCTTCCGCCATAAAGGCCGTCTTGATGCCGGCAATATCGCGGATGACCCGAAAACCCTCCGCTTCCACGGCCGCAATGTGCTCCTCGACCGAGCGAAACTCCTCGAAACGCAGTTCCGGCATGCCCCATATGCGATCGCTGAGATCGATGAAGGCCTGCGCCTTGGCGTCGGCGCAGCGTGAGATATGGTAGGCGTCGAGAACATCGTTGCGCCCGGCCACGGCGGCCTTTTCTTCCTGCATGTCGCTCATTCCTCGATCAGTTCAGATATTGGCGCCCGCGCAGGCGAGCAGTACGGCGAGCCCGACGGACATGCCGGGAAACGTCTTGTCCGGGTCGACGTCCGTCCACTCGCTCAGCGAATGCGCGTCACCGCCTTCACCGCCCCATGACAGGGTCACCGCCGGAATGGCGAGGCTCATGGCCATGTTGGCATCCGTCGAAAACGAACCGAACACCGGCGCCTCGCCGGTCGCCTCGATGACCGCGGCGGCACATTCGGTCAGTTCGCCATCCGCGGTGACCCCGGCAGGCCGGTCACCGATCAAGACGATCTCGACGGCAATTGCCCCTTTCTCGATCGAGCGGCTGTCGTTCTCGACATGGCATGATTGCAGCACGATCTCGCGGAACCGCATATCGAGGGCGGCCAGTTCGAGGGTGGAGTTGGAACGCAGATCCACCATCAGAGAGACTTCCGCCGGGATGGCGTTGACCGAGTTGCCGCCCTTGATGACAGTGGAACTGCATGTCGTCTTCGGATCGTCGGGCAAGGACAGGCGTCCCAGCTCGACCACCGCCCGCGCTGCGGCGATCATCGGGTTGACGATGCCGTGGTCGGCGAAACTATGGCCGCCCGGCCCGCGGAACGTGACGCGATAACGCTTCGACCCTGTGCCACCGGAAACGATGGCATTTGCCGGCGTCGGTCCATCCAGGCAGATCAGGGCGGCGATGCGACCCCGATAGGCGCTTTCGGCAAAGAAATGCCGCATGCCGCGCAGGTCGCCCTCGCCTTCCTCGCCGACGCTTGCGAGCACGAGGATGTCGTCGCGCGTCTGTATCCCCGCCGCATCGAGCGCCCGCAGATAGGCGAGAATGGTCGCAAGGCCGCGGGTATTGTCGCCGACGCCCGGCGCCGCAAGCCGGTATCCGTCACGTCGGACCGTCACGTCCGTACCCTCGGGAAAAACGGTATCGAGATGCGCCGAGATGGCGATCAACCGCTTGCCGTTTCCATTGCCGCGGCGAATTCCGGTGACGTTGCCGATAGCGTCGGTTGCCACGTCCGAAAGACCGGCCGCCTCCAGCATCTGCCGATAGGCCTGGCCACGGCGCTCCTCCTTGAAAGGGGGCGCAGGAATTTCGGTGAGTGCGATCAGTTCATCGATGAAACGGTCATGGGTCTGCGCCATCGTATCGGTTGCAGCCTTGAAGGGCGCGCTTGCCAGAAGCGCCCGGACTGCGGTTTCTCCGGCCGGCACGAGAGTTTTCAGTTTTGACATGTTCAGGCTGCTTCGTTGAGATGACAGGCCGAAAGGCGGCCTGCGCCAATCGGTTTCAGTTCGGGAATATCCCGCCTGCAACGATCCGTCGCGCTCGGGCAGCGCGGGTGGAACGGGCAGCCGGGCGGCGGGTCGAGCGGTGATGGAAGTTCGCCCCGGATCGGCTTGTAATCCCTCTCGCCGGCCTCCAGCACCGGCAGCTGCTCCAGAAGCAGGCGCGTATAGGGGTGGTTCGGGCTGGAGAACAGTTCGATTGTCGGAGCGATTTCCACGACTCGGCCGAGATACATGATCACCACTCGGTCGGAGATATGCTCCACGACGCCGAGATTGTGCGAGATGAACAGGTAGGTGAGGTCCAGTTCATCGCGCAGATCCATGAACAGGTTCAGCACCTGCGCCTGGATGGAGACATCGAGGGCCGCCACCGCTTCGTCGCAGATAATCAGCGACGGCTTGACGGCAAGGGCGCGGGCAATGCCGATGCGCTGCCGCTGGCCGCCGGAGAACTGGTGCGGGTAACGGTTGACGTAGGCGCCGGAAAGACCAACTTTTTCCATCAGGTCAACGACGTAGGCGCGCTGCCCGGCCTTGCTGATCAGCCCGTGGGCGACCGGCGCTTCGCCGATGATATCCAGCACGCGCATGCGCGGATTGAGCGAGGCAAACGGGTCCTGGAAAATCATCTGGACGCTGAGCGAGAAATCCCGCCTTTGGTGCGGCGTCATCGTCGAGGTCGGAACACCCCTGTAGCTGATGCTGCCTGCCGTGATGCCGCTGATGCCGGCGATCATCCGCGCGACAGTGGACTTGCCGCAACCGGATTCGCCAACGATGCCGACGACCTCACCCTTGCCTACGGCAAGATCGATGCCGGCGACGGCTCGCACCTCGATCTTGCGGACCTTGGCGCCGAAGAGATTGGCGATATGGCCCGCCACGCCGACCGGCTTGATGAAGGTCTTGGCAAGGGAGCGCAGTTCCAGCATCGGCGCTTCAGCGTTCTTGTCTGTGATCATGTCCTGTCTCATAGGGCCGGATTCCAGCAACGCACCGACCGTCCGCCCGAGAGAAGCGTCGGCTCCGGGGCGACCAGACATTCCGGCGTCGCCTTTTCGCACCGCTCACGGAAGGCGCAGCCCTGCGGCAGGTTGAGCAGGGACGGCGTCATGCCCTTGATCTGGTGAAGCCTGCGACCGCGCGTGGCAGGGGAGGGAACGGAATCGATCAGGCCCTTGGTATAGGGGTGCAAGGGCCTCTCGATGACATCGGAAGTCCTGCCCGTCTCGACGATGCGGCCGGCATACATGACCGCGATCCTGTCGGCGAGACCGGCAACCACGGCGAGGTCATGGGTGATCCAGATGAGCGCCGTGCCGGTCTGGCGGCAGAGCTTCTTCACCTCGTGGATGATCTGTCCCTGGATCGAAACGTCGAGCGCGGTCGTCGGCTCGTCAGCGATGATGAGCTTCGGCCTGTTGATGAGCGCAATCGCGATGGCGATACGCTGCCGCATGCCGCCGGAAAGCTCGTACGGATAGGCCCTCAGGCGTTCATCCGCAGACGGGATACCGACCTGAACCAGCGCGCCCCTCGCCCGCTGCCGGGCCTCGTTGGTGCCGACGTTTTCATGCGCCTGGACGGTCTCGATCATCTGCGTATCGATGCGCAGCACCGGATTGAGCGTCATCGACGGGTCCTGGAAGATCATCGCGATGTCGTTGCCGCGTAGCTGACGGCGCGCTTCCTCGCCCATCGACACGAGATCGCGGCCGTCATAGGTAATGCTGCCGTCCGCGATGCGGCCGGGCGGATCGATGAGGCCGAGGATCGAAAAGCCAGTGATCGACTTGCCGGAACCGGACTCGCCGACGAGGCCAAGAATTTCGCCGCGGCCGAGTTCGATGTCGACGCCGTCCACTGCCTTGACGATGCCGGCGCGTGTCGCAAAATGTGTCTTCAGACCCTTGATCGACAGCAGAGGCTCACGCTCCGCCGCGGTCGCTGCTTTCGAGGTGCCGATATCCATCATTGGGCGTTCCTCGGGTTCAGGACGTCGCGAAGATGATCGCCGACGAGGTTGATGCCGATGATGGCGAGCGCCAGCGCAATGCCGGGGAAGACCGAAATCCAGTAATGGCCGGACAGCATGAACTCGAAGCCGTTGGCGATCAGCATGCCGAGCGACGGCTGGGTGACCGGAACGCCGACGCCGAGGAAGGAAAGCGTTGCTTCCAGCGCAATCGCGTGAGCAAGATCGATGGTCGCGATGACGATCAGCGGCGGCAGACAGTTCGGCAGGAGATGGCAGAAGATGATCCGCCGCCAGCCGAGGGAAAGACAGCGGGCCGCGAGTATGTATTCGCGATTGCGCTCCACAAGCGCCGTGCCCCTCGCCGTGCGGGCAAAATACGCCCATTGCACGATGATCAGCGCGATAATGACCTTGTCCAGCCCTTGGCCCAGGATGGAGAGCATGATGAGCGCCACGAGGATGGCCGGAAACGATAGCTGGATATCGACGATGCGCATCAGCAGTGCGTCGAGCCAGCCGCCGAAATAGGCGGCGCAGAGGCCGACCGTCGCGCCGATCAGCAGCGAGACCGAGACAGACACGAAGGCGACAAGCAGGCTCGTGCGCATGCCGTAGAGCACTGCGGACAGGACGTCGCGCGCCTGGCTGTCGGTGCCGAGCCAGTAGGTCATACCGCTCGTTTCCGCGACGCTGCCGGGCGGCAACTGGGAATCCAGGATATCGAGGGCGCCGATGTCGTAAGGGTTCTGCGGCGCGATCCACGGCGCCGTGATGGCCGGAATGGCGAGGAGAAGCATGAGGACGAGACCGGCGAGCGCCAGCCGGTTTTCGGCGAACTGCGCCAGGAAACGGCGGAAGGGAGATTCTTCCGCGGGAATCGTCTGAGAAACTGTCATGGGCGTGCTCATCAGTGGCGCACCTTTTCCCGGGCGCTCGGATCAATGGCCATGTAGAGGATGTCGATCACGAGGTTCAGGATCACGAGGAAGAAGACCATCATGATGAGGTAGGCGACGACGACCGGACGATCGAGAGTGATGATCGAGTCGATCAGGAGCTTGCCCATGCCCGGCCAGGAGAAGACACTTTCCGTCACCACCGCAAAGGCAATCGCCTGCCCGAATTCGAGGCCTGCAACGGTGACGATCGGGATCAGGATGTTCTTGAGAAGGTGGACCTTCAATATCCGCGACGGGCGCAGGCCCTTGGCGCGGGCGAACTTGATATAGTCCATCGGAAGGACTTCACGCGTGGCGGCGCGGGTGACGCGGATGATCAGCGCTGCCTTGGCCATGCCGAGCGTCAGCGCCGGCAGGGCGAGATGCTGCCATCCATCGAGCGTGAAGATGCTGAGAGAGATGCCGCCGATATTGACCGTCTCGCCGCGTGCCGATGCCGGCAGGATGCCGAGATAAACGGCAAACAGCATGATCAGCATCAGGCCGATCCAGAAGTTCGGCAGGCTGAAACCAAGGATGGAGCCGGTCATGATCGCCTTGCTGGACGGCGCCTTGGGGCGAAGCCCGGCCAGGATTCCCAACGGAACACCGACGACCAGAGCGAAGGTCATGGCGACGACTACGAGTTCGACGGTCGCGGGCATGCGCTCGACGATCAGCTGCAGTGCCGGCTGCCCGGTCAGGAAGCTGCGGCCGAAATCGCCATGCGCGGCATTGCCGAGGAAGGTCAGGTACTGGACCCAGATGGATTGATCGAGACCCAGCGCCTCGCGCAATGCCTGGCGTTCGACCTCGGTCGCCTCGGGGCTGACGAGCATCGAGGTGGGATCGCCGATGAGATAGAGCCCGACGAAAACAAGCACCGACATGACAAGGATCACGCCAATCGCCTGAAACAGCCGGTTGATGATGAAAACGGGCACCTGCCTGTCCTTCTTATCTGGCACCCGGCCCGCTGGCTTCACGCTGGCGGGCCGGAAATCGCGTCACTTCGCGGACGTCACGTCCTGCGGCAGCGTATATTGATCGGCGCGAGCGGCGTAGGTCAGTCCCTTGCGCAGCGCCCAGACCGGCACTTCGAAGTGAACCGGAATGATACCGTAATCGGACAGCACCATGTCGTCGGCCTTCTGGAGAAGCTGCTCACGGGTCTTGTCGTCCATCGTCGCGGATGCCTTGTCGAGCAGCGCGTCAAGTTCAGGATTCGAGTAACGTCCACCGTTCGAGGTACCGGAGCCTTTCGACGGTTCGCGGGTGCCGACCAGCGACCGCAGGGTCGTAGACATCTCACCCGTGGAATTGCCCCAGGCGGCGAGATAGGCGCTGTATTCGAAGTTGTCGCGGCTCTTGAAGAAGACCGGCGATGCGGCGGCGGCGACCTCGGCCTTGACGCCGGCGCGCGTCCACATCGCGGCAATCGTCTGTGTCACGCGCACGTCGTTGACATAACGGCCGTTCGGTGTGCCGATGGTGATCTGGAAGCCGTTGGGATAACCGGCTTCGGCGAGCAGGGCCTTGGCCTTGGCCGTATCGACCGCGGGGGCGGCCTGACGTGCCTTGACCGCACCGAACATCGGCTCCGGCAGGAGGTCGCCGGTGGCAACCGCAACGCCGCCCATGACACGCTCGGCGATTGCCTTGCGATCGATCGCCAGCGAGAGCGCCTGACGCACACGCCTGTCCATCAGCGGATTCTTGTTGCCCTGGCCGGGAATGCCGGGGCTCGGCTCGCCCTTCTGGTCAAGAGCGATGTAGACGATGCGCGTGCCCGGCGCTTCGGCCACCGAAAGCTTGGAATTCGTCTTGAACTGCTCAAGGTCCGTGGTCGGCGGATCTTCCATCATGTCGATGTCACCCGACAGCAGAGCCGCGGCGCGGGCGGCGGGATTGGTCATCGGACGGTAGATCACCTTGTCCCATTCGGCCGGCTTGCCCCAATAGTTCGGGTTGCGCTCCAGAACGAGATCGGCGCCCTTCTGCCAGGATACGAACTTGAACGGACCAGTGCCGACAAGACCTTCACCGCGGTTGAGTTCGACCGTGGTCTTGCCTTCCGGAGCCGAACCGGACGCGGCGGCCTTCGACATGATCGGCAGGTTTGCAAGGTCGGTGATCAACAGCGGATAGGGCTGCCTGGTGGTGATGCGTACGGTATGGGCATCGGCAGCCTCGACCTTGGCGATCTGGCGGGTGAACAGCGTGAAAGCCGTGGGGCTGTTCGGAACTTTCGGGATGCGGTCGAAGGTGAACACGACATCGTCGGCGGTCAGCGGCGAGCCGTCCGAGAACTTGGCGTCCCTGCGCAGCGCGAATTCCCAGACCGTGTCGCTCATGGCCTTCCAGCTTTCCGCCAGGGCGGGCTGCGGCATCAGCTTCGAATCCATCATCACGAGCGGATCGAACATCGCGAACGTGACCTGCATGTTCGGCACGAGAACGTGGAACTGCGGGTCGAGCGAGGACGGTTCCGACTTGACGCCGACCTTGAGGTCGGCCGCCGAAAGCGGCGACACGCCGAGCAGGATCAGGGTAGCCGAAGCGGCCAGCCGGGTTTTGACGAAATTCATAAGTTCACTCCATTTTTGTCTTCGCTTATATGCTTTTTCGAAGACGTTCCCTTTTTGACCGATTGGTCCGAACGGACCGGTTCGTGGATGCGAAGGTTCCTTTCGATCGACGCCATGACCCCGCCGACGTCGTCTGTCGTTCCAAGCGACCGGGCGAACTGGAAAAGCGGTTCGGCAACGGCCTCATGGCCGCTCCAGGCGCAGCAGGTCCGGAACTTCGCGAGCAGATCGTCATAGCTCAGCGGATTTTCCGGCGATCCTTTCGGATGGCTCACCGAAGCTTCCATGACCAAGCCGTCCTTCAGGTAAATTCTTGTGGTGGCTTCAAAATTCGCGCCGTCGACCATCAGGGCGTTGTCGTAGGCGATCAGCCGGATGCGGGGCAGCCAGGCCGCAATCCGCTCATCACGGACGCTTCCCGAAGTGAAGTGCCCAAGTTCTACGCTGCCGTCGAGAAGCATTCGCGCCAGGCAGTAGGTGCCGCTGAAACGGGCTTCCATCTCGTCGGCGGGACAATCGAAGCGCAGGTTGCGCCTTGCCATTTCCGGCAACGACGCCTCGATCCTGTCGATCGCCTCCAGCGAGAGGTCTGTTTCCTTGAGCAGGATTTCCAGGGCATCGATGCTGCGATGCGCCGCGCCGCAGCAGGGAAACCGCTTTGCGAGCAGGCCGCTCGTTTCGATTTCGAGCGTCTCCCCCAGTCCCTCGGTCATGATCTGGGGATCGGCATCGCCCGCGCCGGTCAGCGATGCGAACCCCCAGTCACCGGAGAACGGATCGTCATTGGCGCCGACGCCCGCCAGGGCGAAACGTGCTGCGAGAACGGCATTCTTGGCGGCAAGCCCGGCATGGACCGGCTTCATCATCGAGCCGAATTGCAGCTTGGAGCCGCCGGCCATGCTGGTTGCCGCACTCATGGCGGACAATATCTGACCGGGAGAAGCGCCAAGCAGCCGGGCGCAGGCGCCGGCGGTTCCGATTGTGCCGATGGTCGAGGTGGAATGCCAGCCGCGCTGATAGTGTGCGGGCTGCATGAGATGACCGATGCGGCCCTGCAGCTCCAGCCCGACGACGAAGGCATCAACAAGCGCGGCTCCATCGACCTTCCGGTCATTCGCCAGCGCCAGGAGCGCGGGAGCAAGAACTGCCGTCGCATGGGTAAAGGCGGGGGCAAAATTGTCGTCGAAATCCAGCGCATGCGCCGCAGTGCCATTGATCAGCGCGGCCCAGGGAGCGGCAAACCCGTGCGGTGCGCCGAACGCAAGCGACGCACCTTCGCCGCATCCAGCCAAAGATTTCACGACGGAAGCGGTCGAGGCATCGTGCATGCCGGCGATCATTGTCGCAAGGATATCCGTCAGCGCATCTCCGGCGCGTCCGCGAGAAATCGGGCCGAAGCCAGACGCGGTAGCGGCCCATTCGCACAGGGTACGAAATGCCGGAATGGGTTCACGGCCCGGGTCATGGGCCCTGTGTGAGGTAGCTGCGTTCATCGTCGTTCCCGTCCGGCATTGTTGCCGTGTTGTTGGGCGTGATGATGGGCAAAGGCAGGGAGGCGGGCAAGAAACTAACTGGCCTTTTATGATGAATAATAGTTATAATAAGAGATTGCCGCTTGGCAGAAACCTTGCAAATTGCATACCATTGTCGTCGATTGACATCACGTCCATAACAAAAAGGCATTTTGTTGCCGTGAGTTGCCGGCACGCCGGACTGGAGCGATCGTGGATCTGAGACAGTTGAGAAATCTGGTGCTGGTGGCACGCTATTCCAGTTTTGGCGTTGCGGCCGAAAAACTGAATGTGACGCAGCCTGCACTGAGCAAGAGCATCCGCGCGCTGGAACAATCGCTAGGCGTACGTCTCCTTGACCGGGGGCAATGGGGCGTCAGGCCAACCGACTACGGCCAGCGACTGATCGAATATGGGGAACTCGTGCTGTCCCTCACGGACGAGGCCCGCAATGAACTCGATGCCATGCGGGGGGCGCGGCGCGGCCGGCTGCGCATCGGCGCGATCACCACTGCGATGCGCGAGATCGTACCGACCGCCATCAAGCGCTTCCTGAGTTCCCAGCCGGACGTCGACGTCTCCCTCAACGAGGAGTTGAGTTCGGCGCTCTATACCGCCTTGCTCAATGGTGCGATTGACATCGCCATCATGGCCCGTCCAAGGGAAATTTCAGAGGAGATTGAATTCCTTAATCTTCTCGAAATCCCTGTCGACATCGTCGCGGACCGTGATCACGAACTGGTGAAGATGCAGAAGGTCAGCCTTTCGGATCTCAACGATTATCGCTGGATCATTCCGGCGCGACCCGAGCCGGACCGGCTGGCGCTCGACGCCATGTTCGCGGCCGCTCAGCTTCCCCGCCCATTGGCCATCTGCGAAACCACGTCTTCAACTTTCCAAATGTCCATGATTGCCGGTTCAAAATGGCTGAGCTACCTGACACGCACCAGCGTCTACGTGCAGGGTAGCGATGCTCAGTTTGTGGCATTGAAGCTCGACAGCCGCACCTGGACCCGCAACATCGGAATCGCTTACCGGCGGCGCAGCGTGCTGCGGCCGGTGGTGACGTCTTTTGTCAAAGAGATGGAAGCTCTCTGTCTCAGCAGATCGCCTCAGTACTCATGACATTTTGCACCTGAACCATAGGCTCGCGTCGGAAACATCTTGTGGGCGTCAAACATGTCCTCGGGCGGCAATCCCGTCGGGTTGGTATCATCCGGCCACCACAAGGCCGACTGCCACTGTGTCCGCGACTAGAAACTGCTTCTTTCGGAAAGGTGCCGCAGCAAATTGCCACCGGTCCTGGCAATATGAAGGCGAAGCTTTTCGCAGGCGTAATCGACATCTCGGGCAACGGCGCCCTGGGCGATTTCGCTGTGCTCGTGGTTGACGTTGCGGTCGCCGGACGTTTGCTCCAGAAAGATTCGCCTGTAACGGTCATTCAGATTGAGCAACATCGTGCAGAAATTGATCAGAAGAGGTTTTCTGCAGCCCGAAATAAGGGTCAGGTGAAACTCCTGATGCAGAGCTTCCCAGATCTCGAAGGTCTTGGGTCTTGCCGCGTCACGTTCCGCCCGATTGAGCCGGTGCAGCGCCCGCATGACATTGCCTTCCCATTCGGCCGTTCCTACCCGGATCGACTCGCGAAGGGCATAGGTTTCCATCTCCTCGCGCAGGCTTGTAATCTCGGCGAGGTTTTCCAGCGAAACCGCTGAAACCCTGTAGCCGCGATTGTCCTCAAATTCGACAAGCCCGTCCGGGATCAGACGGGCAAGCGCCTCACGAAGCGGGCTGAGGCTGACGCTGAACATCTCCCTGGTTCTGTCGAGGTTGATCTTGCTGCCGGCGGGCAGTTCTCCCGAGACGATCGCCTCGCGAAGGCGGGCGGCAAGCTGGCTTCCGATCGTGATCTTACCATTGTCCACGAAAGGCGCGCTTGCGTCGTCTGCCGGTGCGTCCGAGCGGTCTGCATTGTTCTCGTTTGCATTGATCGATATCTTCATATCGTCTTTTCCCGATGAATGCCCTTGCATCCCAAGCAGCGTTGCCGAAGCAACTCCCGAAGCGCAAAAGCAGATCTGGTTCCTGTGCTCGAACTGCCATTCAGGTTAGCCGTCCGTATCCCCTCCGGCCCGGAAGCCGCGTCGACTTCCATCAACCGGCAAGCCTCGTCGTCCACTCTATAGTCTCGCGCAGCAAACCACCAAACGGGTAGAAACGCAGATAGACGTTTCCGCAAGCGGAAGGTTCCAGCCACACCGCCAACCCGGTCACAATCATGTCCGGATCGGCATCTGAAAGCAGCCGTGTAATCGACATGCCCTATTCTGTCACCACCTTCACATTCGCACCGACCACCGGATATCCATAGAAGCCTATCCGGGAGTTGCAGAGCAATTCCACCGGATTGCCACAGGCATTCAGAACATCTTGCAGACTTTTCATGGCCATTCCCTCCCTTTCGATAGTGTAAATCGCCGGCCTGCGCGCCACGTCAGAACCCCTTTCCTTCTGGGATGGAGACCTTGACGCCGGACATTCCGTTCCTGTTCAGCATTTCCCTGATCCGGCCGGAAACTTGCATCTCCCGCAAGATAACGTGCAGGCGGCCTGCATCCGCCTGCCGTCCGGGCGGCACCGCAATAGCCTGGGGGATTTCCATGAAGGCATCGGGCAACACGTAGAATCCGGAATGCCTTTCGGCGAACGCCTCCAGCGACTGCCGGACACCCGCCACCGCATCCAGCGCACCTGCCGTGAACGCTTCCAGCACCGCGCCGGGCGTCGGAAACCTGACCAGTTCGGCCGTTGCCAGGCTGCGCGTGAGGAACAGATCGTAGGCGGCGTTCAGTGCCACACCTATCCGCACTCCCGGCCTGTCGAGATCGGCAAGGCATGCGAAGGGCGCTGCATCGCGGGTCACGAAAGTGCCTTCGATAACCAGGTAGGGAGGAGAAAAAATCGCCTTGCCGGTCCGCTCCGGTTCGATTGCCAGAAAGGCCAGATCCCATTCGTCGCATTCAAGCGCGGCGAAGACTTGTCCCGCACTCACGTAAGGGATCAGATCGATGCGGCGCCCGAGACGCTTGCCGAACGCATGGGCGATCTCGACCGACGCACCCTCAAGACAACCCGCCGCATTTCTGCGCGCCAGCACCGGATTGGCGGTGTTGATCGCGACACGAAGGACACCGGTCTCGGGCGGTTCGGACGCTATGGGATCGGCAGCATCGGAAGACATACGCAGGCTCCTCACGACAAGGGGCCGCCCGATGTTTCGGGCCTGAAGCGTTCCAGTATCTTCTCGGAGGTCCGCGCCAATATGCCGACATCGATAGCGACGGCCGTGAAGGTGCTGCCGAGCGCAATGCATCGCCCGGCGAAGTCCGGATCGGCGGTGAGGATGCCCGCCGGCTTGCCGCAGCGCCTTATGCGCAGGATCGCATTCTCCACGGCTTCGACGACATCGGGATGGTTCAATTCTCCCGCATGGCCAAGACTCGCCGCAAGATCGCCCGGTCCGACGAAGATTCCGTCGACCCCCTCGACTGCGGCGATCTCTTCGATCCGCTCGATCGCCTCGCCAGTCTCGACCTGGACCAGCAGGCAGATTTCCTCGGACGCACGCGCCGCATAGCCCTTCACTCTTCCGAAGCGGGTGGCCCGCGTCAGTCCCGAAACACCGCGGATGCCGACGGGCGGATAACGGGTCGCCGCGACGGCCTGGCGGGCCTCCTCCGCGCTCTGCACATAGGGGATCAGAAGCGTCTGCGCGCCGATATCAAGAAAACGCTTGATCAGCACGGCATCGTTGCTCGCCGGCCGCACGACGGCCGATGTCGGGTAAGGCGCGACGGCCTGCAACTGCCCGAGCACCGTTAGGGGATCGCCCGGCGAATGCTCGGTATCGAACAGCAGCCAGTCGTAGCCCGAACCGGCGACGGCCTCCGCGACATATCCTCCGGGAAGGCTGCACCACAGGCCGATCTGCTGCCGGCCTTCCTGAAGCGCGCGCTTGAACGCATTTTTCGGCATCATCACGGCCATCCTCAAACGAACGAAACACCGATTGCGCCCAACGGACCATAGTCCGCGTGGATGACGTCACCCCTGGCGATATCGACCGGACGGGTGAATGAGCCCCCAAGGACGATCTGCCCCCGTTTCAGCTTCGCTCCCACGGCATGCAGCTTGTTGACCAGCCAGGCGATGCCGGCCGCCGGGTGCCCCATGACGGCGGCGGACACGCCCGATTCCTCGATAGTGCCGTTCTTGGAGAGGGTTGCGCCGATCCACCGGAGGTCGGCATCCATGGGGCGGATCGTGCGTCCGCCGACGACGATGGCGCCGAAAGCGGCATTGTCCGCGATCGTGTCGACGATCGCGCGCGGCACCTCCGTCCGATAATCGATGATCTCCAGCGCAGGCTGCACGAACTCCGTCGCACGCAGGACGTCGTAGACGCGAACGCCCGGGCCTTCGAGATCCTCTCCCATGATGAAGGCGATCTCCACCTCAAGACGCGGCTTCAGGAACAGGTCCGACTGTATCCTCGCACCATCATTATACAGGGCGTCGTCCAGGATGCGGCCGTAATCCGGCTCGGTCATCTTCGACGCCATCTGCATCGCCCGCGACGTCAGGCCGATCTTGTGACCGATCATCCGGGCGCCCTTCGCGATACGCGCCTCCGCCCACAGATCCTGAACACGGTAGGCATCCTCGATTTCCATATGCGGAAACGTCACGCTGAGCTGGGGGATTGGAACCCTTTCGCTCTCAGCCTTCAGAATGTCCCCGGCCGCCCGGCCGCACTCTTCCTCGGTCAACATCTTTGTCTCCCCTTCCCGAATGAATCTGCTGCAAGCAGTATCGCTATTTGATGGGCGGACGCGGCAGAACCGCTTCGCCGGGTTCCATGACATACGTGTAATCGAGCGAATGCCACGGCACTGTCGCATCGGTTTCCGCGGGGTGCGGCTCGTCATGACGGACGAAATCGACAAGCAGCGCTCTCGTGACGCCGAACTGCACATCGGTGTCGATATGTGGATCGGATGAGTCATACACCTGCGAAATCAGAACCTTGAAGCCTGGCTTGAAGATCAGGGCGTGCAGGTGAGCCGGCCGGAAAGGATGGCGGTCCTGCGCCCGAAGGAGCCGTCCCACGACCGTATCGGTGGGAATGGGATAACCGATCATTTTCACACTACGGAACCAGAACCGGCCATCGTCATCGGTGATGAACTTGCCGCGCAGGTTCATCTCCGCCTGCTCGGGGTCCTGGTTTTCGTAGAGGCCAACCGGTGAGGCATGCCACACATCGACCTCGGCGCTGGCGACCGGATTGCCGCCTCCATCGACGACCCGGGCGTTGACGAACAAGGATTCGCCCGGCGTTTCCGATCGGACAATCGAGCCGCCATTGGCCACACGCGGTGAATTAAGCCGCCAGAACGGACCGAGAAGGGATTGCGATGTTTCGGTATTGCCGTGATCGCCGTTGTTGAGAAGGCACACCAGCGAGGAGGCTCCGAGCGAGCCGGCCATCAGCACCATCTCGTTATGGGTGTCGCTCGTGAGTTTGCCCATTTCATTCAGGATCGCCGTCGCGTCGCGAAACTCCGCCTCCGTCAGCCTCACATCGCAGATGAAACCGTGAAGATGCCTGATCAGCGATACCATGATTTCGCGAAGCCGCACGTCGCGCGTCTGTTCCATGACTTTCAGGGCAGCGGGCGTTATGTCCCGATAACTGCTGATGACCATACAAACCTCCCTGATCGATCGCGACTGGTCTGAATTATAATCGATTATTTGTCAACGAGGCATTGAAGTAATTTGGAATGCCCGGTCGGCGATCTCCCCTAAAGCACATCGAAAAACGATAAAAATGGCGAATTTTGAGCAGGAATTGCCAGAAATATGATAATCTCAACTAGATTCGCTTATATGGCGCCACCATAACACACACGCATCTTGACATTAATAATCGTTTATTTTAGATCAGGCATCATTCCTGCCATCGCCCATCCAGGGCTTGCGACGGGTAGCTGATTTGCATGCCGCCTCAGGCGGGCTTCTCTCGTGCCAGGAATTACGCAGCAGCGGAGGAGGCTGCGGATCGAGCGCCCGGGAAAGGATGAGATCACATAGCCGCTAAACGAACCTTTCCATGCCGCCCGCCGATCGGAGCGGATGCGTGGAATGGCGCGGTTTCGATACGACGATATTTTCTGGCTTGATTTGCTTGGGAGGAGCGAAATGAAGCGTCGAATTTTCCTGCAGCTGGGTCTGGTTACACTCGCCTGCGCCAGCGTTGGCATGCCCGCATGGGCTCAAGACGAAATCAAGATCGGCTTGATCCTGCCGATGACGGGGACTTACACGACAACCGGACGGCAGATCGAGGCCGCCGTCAAGCTCTATATGGCGGAGCACGGCGATGTCGTGGCAGGTAAAAAGATCGAGCTTATCGTCAAGGATGACACGGGGGTTGCCGATGTCGCCAAGCGTGTCGCGCAGGAGCTCATCGTCAACGACAAGATCACCGTCATGGCCGGTTTCGGCACGACGCCATTGCCTCTCGCGGTAGCGCCGCTTGCGACGCGGGCGAAGATTCCGGCCGTGGTGATGGGCGCGGCGACGTCAAGCGTTACGGAAGCGTCCCCCTTTATCGCGCGAACCAGCACCACGCTTCCGCAGAGCGCCGTTGCGATGGCGGAATGGTCCGCGAAGAACGGCTTAAAGAAGATCGTAACGCTCGTGTCGGATTTCGCCCCGGGGGTCGACGCGGAGAAGGCCTTTTCCGGCGCCTTCGTCGCGCAGGGCGGCACAGTCGAGAACCTGCGGGTGCCGGCTGCCAATCCCGATTACTCGCCCTTCCTTCAGAAAGTGGCCGACATCAAGCCCGATGCGCTTTTCGTGTTCGTGCCGTCCGGCATCGGCGCGCAGTTCATGAAGCAGTTCGTCGAACGCGGCCTCGACAAGAGCGGCATCCAGCTCATCGGCACCGGCGATGTGACGGACGACGATCTGCTCAACGGCATGGGTGATGTCGCACTCAACGTCGTCACGGCACATTACTACTCGGCGGATCACGACAGCCCGGAAAACAAGGCCTTCGTGGCTGCCTTCAAGAAGGCCAACGGAGGCCGGAGGCCGAACTTCATGGCCGTGGGCGGCTATGACGGCATGCATCTTGTCTATGAGGCTCTCAAGAAAACCAATGGCGAAGGGGGCGAAGCGCTGATCGAGGCCATGAAGGGCATGAATTGGGTCAGTCCACGCGGTCCGATGTCAATCGACGCGGAGACGCGGGACGTCATACACAACATCTACATCCGCAAGGTGGAGAGGAAGGATGGCGAGCTTTACAACGTCGAGTTCGACACCATCCCGAACGTCAAGGACCCGGTGAAGGCGGCCAAGTCGAAGTAACAGGTCGATCCTGCAGGCCGTCATTTTGTGCGTGCAACAGCTTCGGAGGTAAAATGCTTACGATAGTCTTCGACGGCATCGCATACGGCATGCTCTTGTTCGTGCTGGCGTGCGGCCTCTCCGTCACCCTGGGCCTGATGAATCTCATCAATCTGGCTCATGGGGCCTTCGCCATGGCCGGCGGATATGTGACGGCTATTCTGATGAACTCCTATGGCCTGCCGTTCATGGCGACGCTGCCGTTCGCGTTCGTCTTGCCGGCTGTTGTCGGCCTTGCCCTTGAGCGTAGCCTCTACAAGCGCCTCTATAACCGCAGTCATTTGGATCAGGTCCTGTTCTCGATCGGTCTGGTTTTCATGGCGATCGCCGCGGTCGACTACACCATGGGCTCCCAGCAGCAGATCATTCACCTGCCCGACTGGCTTCAGGGGCGCGTGAATGTTCTGGGCGTCCATGTCGGCCTCTATCGCAGCTTCATCGTTGTGGTCTGCGGTGTTCTCGTCATTGCCCTTCAACTGATCCTCGCCAGGACCCGTTTCGGCAGCAGATTGCGCGCCGCCGTGGACGATCCGAGGGTGGCCCAGGGGCTGGGTATCAATGTCGGCGTGATTTTCGCAACGACCTTCGCCATCGGATCGGGACTTGCCGGGCTCGGCGGGGCGCTCGGAACGGAGATCCTCGGGCTCGACCCGACATTTCCCCTGAAGTTCATGATCTACTTCCTGATCGTCGTCAGCGTCGGTGGAGCCAAAAGCATTTCCGGTCCCTTTGTCGCGTCGATCATCCTGGGCGTGGCGGACGTGGCGGCGAAATACTACGTCCCCGATGTCGGTGCCTTCGTCATCTACACCGTGATGATCGTCATGCTCGTTCTGCGTCCACAGGGACTGTTTTCCCGTGCCTGAAGCAATTCCGGCAGGAGCACGCCGGTTTTGCACTCAGACTTGCATAAAAACAAAGAGATAGAAGACCGAAAGGAAGGACATGTCATCAGACATCGTCAGCTCCGTACAGACGAAACTGGCCAGCAAGAGCCGTTGGCGCATCCCGGAAATCGCTTTCTGGCTGATTGCCGCAGGCGCCTTGATCCTGCTGCCCGAACGGCATCTCATTTTGAACGAGATTGCCATCCTGGGTCTGTTCGCCCTCTCCCTCGATCTCATTCTCGGTTACGCCGGGATCGTGTCGCTCGGACATGCCGCGTTTTTCGGGCTCGGAGCCTATATGGCTGGTCTGCTCACCATATACGGTTTCACCGATCCGCTGATCGGACTGGCGGCCTCCGCCGGAGCCGCGGCTCTCCTCGGTTTCGCGACGAGTTTCCTGATGCTTCGCGGCACCGACCTCACGAAACTGATGGTCAGCCTCGGCGTTGCGCTGGTCCTTTTCGAGATCGCCAACCAGACTGCATGGCTGACGGGGGGCGCGGACGGCCTTCAGGGTGTCAATCCCGGTCCGCTCTTCGGCGTTTTCGACTTCGATATCTTCGGCACGACAGCCTGTGTCTACAGCTTTTGCGTGACCTTCCTTCTTTTCCTGCTCGCACGCCGGATCGTGGTGTCGCCCTATGGGCTTTCCATCCGCTCCATTCGCGAAAATCCGCTTCGGGCACGCGCGATCGGCATTCCTGTCAATCACAGGCTTGTGGCAGCCTACACATTATCAGCCGCCTACGCCGGGGTCGCCGGAGCCCTGCTGGCGCAGACGACGCAGTTCGTGTCGCTCGACGTGCTGAGCTTCAACCGCTCGGCGGAGGCCCTGCTCGTGCTCGTCATCGGCGGGGCGGGTTATCTCTATGGCGGGCTGGCGGGAGCCGTCGTCCTCAAGGTTCTACAGGAAATATTCTCGGCCTGGACGCCGCAATACTGGCAATTCTGGATCGGGCTGATTCTGGTCATCATCGTCCTGATCAGGCGGGAGCGTATCAACGACGCCGCCGCGACCATGCTGTCGCGATGGAAAAGAACGGCCATCGGCAATGCATCCGACCGCGCATCCCCTTCCCGGCCGCAGACGGCCAGACCGGAGGTGTGACATGGCGACGATACTCGAAACCCGCGGCCTGTCGAAACGCTTCGGCGGCCTGATTGCCACGGATAACATCTCCTTTCGCCTGGAAGACGGCGCCCGCCACGCGCTGATCGGCCCGAACGGAGCCGGGAAAACGACCTTCATAAACCTTCTGACCGGCATACTTGCTCCCACTGCCGGCGAGATCTTGCTCGATGGAAACGCCATTACCGGCATGAGCGCCGAACGGCGGGTGCGCGCGGGCCTGGTCAGGACCTTCCAGATCAACCAGCTTTTCCCGGCCATGACCCCGCTCGAAACGCTCGGCCTTGCGGTATCGGAACGCATGGGGGGAGGACGCGACTGGTGGCGGGCGACGGGCAGCAAGACCGAAATCGTCCGCGAGATGATCGAGGTCGCGGAGCGTTTCCGCCTGATCGACGTGCTGGAGGAACCCACCTCGAAACTGCCCTATGGCAAGCAGCGCCTGCTGGAGATGGCGGTCGCCTTTGCATGCCGGCCGCGCGTGCTGCTGCTGGACGAACCGGCCGCCGGCGTGCCGGAGGCGGAACGGCACGAGCTGCTGGCAACGCTGGCCGACCTTCCGGGCGATGTTTCGGTCCTGCTGATCGAGCACGACATGGATCTCGTCTTCAGTTTCGCCGACCGGATTTCCGTTCTGGTGAATGGCGCCCTGTTCCGCGAGGGAAGCGTCGCCGAAATATCCGGCGATCCGAACGTCCGGGCCGTCTACCTTGGGGACGCGATCGATGGATGAACTTCTGCGCCTCGAACAGGTTTCGGCGGGCTACGGCGAAGCGATCGTCATCTCCGGCATCGATCTCAGCCTGCGCACCGGGTCGTCTCTGGCGGTCCTCGGGCGCAATGGCACCGGCAAGACGACCTTGCTGAACACCATTATCGGGGTCACCCGGCACAGGGGCGGCCGGATCGAACTTGCCGGACGGGACATTACCCGCATGCGTCCCGACATCCGCGCCCTCGCCGGCATCGGTTGGGTTCCGCAGGAGCGGAACATCTTCAGGTCACTGACGGTGGAGGAGAATTTGACAGCCGTGGCGCGTCCCGGACGGTGGGATGTATCGAGCGTCTACAGGCTGTTTCCCAGACTTCGCGAGCGGCGCGCGAACATGGGCAACCAACTTTCGGGCGGGGAGCAGCAAATGCTGTCGATAGCGCGCGCCCTGATGCTCAATCCGAAGCTTGTCCTGCTCGATGAGCCAACGGAGGGTCTCGCACCGATCATCGTGAACGAGGTTCTGGCCGCGATGAAGCATCTCGTGCGTAACGAAGGTATGTCGGCCATCGTGGTGGAACAACATGCACAGAAGATCCTGGGCTTCACCGACGACGCGGTCATTCTCGATCGGGGAAGCATCGTGCATTCGGCGTCTAGCCGGTCACTTGTCGAGGACCCTTCGCCGCTGGAGCATTATCTCGGCGTCGATAGCACGGCAAAGGCAAGAACCTCTGCGAACCTGTTCAAGCTGCGCCGCGTTTCAGGCGGAGAAGCGGACTGACCGTTCAGCGCCCATCGACGTAAATCCCAAAATCAAGAATCGGAGGCTTTGATCATGAACAGTACGGAGCGGCTTATGACCTTGCAGAACCTGATGGATTCGAAGGAAAATATTGCGGATTATTTCTATCACGAAACCCTGGCGCCGCACGTCAAGGACAGGGGAGGACTGACGCCCGTCCCGACCGAGTTCACGAACTGGTTCGAAGAGCAGCGCGCATGGCGGGAGAGCGCCATCCTCTTTGACCAGTCGCATCATATGCCGGAATTGTTCCTGAAAGGTCCCGATGCGTTTAGCCTGCTCAATTATATCGGCATCAACAGCTTCGAAAACTTCAGGCCCGGCAAGGCGAAGCAGTTCGTCGGATGCAATCACCAGGGTCAGATTATCGGCGAATGCGTCGTCTATTACCACGAGGATGAGAGCTTCGAGCTGATCAGCGGCATGCACCTGCTCAACTGGGTGCAATACAATATCGAAACGGGCGGATATGACGTCACCTTCGAGCGGGATCAACCGACATACATGAACCCGAACGGGAGGCGGAAATTCCGCTTCGGGATGGACGGACCGAACGCCGAGAAGATTTTCAGGGAGGTCATAGAGGAGGATGTTCCTGAAATTCCCTTCTTCAACTTCGCCAGGGCAAAAATCGCAGGCATCGACGTGCATGCGTTGCGGCATGGAATGGCGGGACACAAGGGGGTGGAACTTTCAGGACCGTACGAGCACATGGAAACCGTGCGGGCGGCCATCCTGAAGGCCGGCGAGAAATACGCGCTGCGGCGAGGCGGTACCGCCACCTATTTCAGCGCCATCGCCGAATCCGGCTGGATGCCCTATCCCTTGCCGGCCATTTACACCAGCGAGGAGCTGAGCCGCTATCGCGAGTGGCTGCCTGCCAGTTCGTGGGAGGCAAACTCGCAGCTCGGCGGAAGCTTTTATTCCGACAACCTCGAAGATTATTACGTGACGCCCTACGACATGGGCTACGACCGGATCATCAAATTCGATCACGATTTCATCGGCCGCGCAGCCCTTGAGCGGCTGAGCGGAAACCCGTCGCGCCGGACCAATGTCACACTCGTCTGGAACAAGGACGACGTGGCCACGATTTTCGCAAGCCTTGTCGGGACCGGGCCGGTCTTCAAGCATCTGAAATTGCCCATGGCCTCCTACAGCTTTCAGCAGAACGACGAAGTGCGCAATCTGAAGGGAGAACTGGTGGGACTGTCCAATTTTTGCGGATATTCCGCCAACGAAAAGGAAGTGCTGTCACTCGCCATCATCGACATCGAACATGCGCCCCCCGGGACGGAGGTGAGCGTCCTGTGGGGGGAATCGAATGGCGGGTCGCGCAAGCCGCAAGTCGAGCCCCATACCCAGATGCATGTTCGAGCAATCGTCGCGCCTGCCCCCTATGCAAAGTCGGTGCAGGCCATGAAGCGATCATCGCTTTGAAGGAGACCTTTGAATAAGAAGCCGCGTCCTGACGGTGTCGGGCAAGACGATGCCCGGGATTGTCGCAACGATATCCGGCTTTCTCGTAGCATCCACGAAACGCTAAAGACATCGCCAGAACCGGCGCTTTCCGCCTTCATAAGGGAGGAAGCAGGATATCGACGCCGCGAGCCTCCAGAGCTGCCCGGCGTTCCGGCGTCGTCGTCGTCGACGGCCAGTACCGATACGGCCTTGAACGGCAGGACGATGTAAGCGTCCGTCCTGTCGAACTTTGCGCGATGCATGGCGACAGCCATGGTATTGGAGCGCTCCGCCAAGGTCTGCGACAAATCCACCATCGCCCGTGTCGTGCCGAAAAACCCGAATTTGAAGTTGAGCGCGCTCGAGCCGATGACAGAAAGATCGAAAACCCGGTCGGAAAGCGAGCGTATCGTCTCCGTTCTCCCAGCGCGCGAGACTGTCCATTCAAGACGCCGCCCGTGACGGTAACGGAGAAGCGCGGCGAAGCGGATAAGGTCGTGGCGACATCCATCCTATTGGTGGTCACGTGCGTTGAGCGCGCTGTTGCGAGCCGTGCTCGCCTGTTCCAGATCCTGCCTGGAAACAGCCGAAGTATAGAAGCCGCCGGGACCGTTTGGGTGGCGACTTTGGTGTTTGAAGCGAAAGCGACTTGAGCGTTTCGAAGAGTTTTCGATCGTTTTCGGGCATCATGTTCATACCGCCAGTATGGGGAAGATCCCGGATGGCGCGACCGAAAACACGATCTAGGGAGTACTCAATCCTGAAATCGGACCTACTGCCGAGCGTTTCTCGCTGTGAGTTCATGCTGAATCGCGTAACTTTACACGCAACGCCGTCTCCGGCGAACGGCAGGACCGATAGCGTCTTGCGGTCGGCCGCAATGATCTGGCAGGCCCACCGCTCCGAGAGCCCATGATGGCCTTTAGATGCACGACAATGTCACGTTTGGCGGCAGGCCTAGCATTTCTCGAAGGAAGCTCGTGAAGTGTGGCCGTATCCAGGATCGTCAGCTTCCCAAATCCACCTTGACGAACTCGCCATGCTTCATTGACCGGCGTGCCGCGTCGGCCAACAGCACGGCATTGCGCCCACTGCGGAAATCGGATTCGATTTTCAGCCCTTTCGACATGGCATCGACGAAATAGTTGAATTCGTTCGTGTATATTGGGTCAGGCCGGCGCGAACTCCACGAAGACCGGCTGATGGTCCGATCCGATGGCCTCGTGCGAAACCCATGCCTTCTTCAACGAGGAACGCAGACAGGGCGTGACGAGACAATAGTCGATACGCTTCTTGTAATCCGCCAGGACTGTGGCTCCGACGGTTGGGCGATCATCGCGCGCCACATCCGGATTGCAATGAACCCATGCATCCAGGAAGCCGTCCCTGCGGGTAAGGTTTCCATATCGGGTGGAGTAATCACCGACGAGTATCTCGTAAGCGCGTGTCGTCTCGGGGTAGTTGAGATCACCCATCACGATGGCACTCACCGGCATCGGAGGAAGGGCGTCTTCGGAGGTCCAGCTGGGATCGGCATGGGCGCCTGCCAGAACCGGGCCACGCCCGGGCGCCTCATGGTGGTGCCTCAACAGCCATTCCGATTGTATCTGCGACTGGCCTGGTGACGTACTGCAGAAATGGGTCGAATAGACTCGGATCGGCCCGAGCGGCGTCGTGACCAGCGCCTCCAGCACACCCTTCTGCTGATCGAGATAGTCGAGAGATCCATATTTGGGCAGGAGGAAATTCCTGATCGACAAGATAGGATAGCGCGAAACGATCGCATTGCCGTGCTGGCGACGTTCCGTCACTCCACCCGAGGACATGGTGTCGATGTTCGGCCCCCAGGCAACGACATAGCCCGGAAACCGCTGTTTGACCATCGCGACCTGATCGTCGAAATCGGTTCGTGACCAACCCACATCGACTTCCTGAAGCGCGATGATATCCGCCTGGGAAACTTCGTCCAACGCGCGGGCGAGATCGTAGCGATCGTCCCGGCCGATGCCGTAACGGATGTTGTAGGTCGCGAGCAGCATAGTCATGTCCTGAATGTTTCGCCAATTTCGCTCGATCGGGAGCGTATGGCGATGAATGAACGTTCCGTTGAGGGGATCAAGCGAGGGTGACAGTGACCCGGTCGCGCTCGCAGAGCTGCGACAACGTCCGTCGCAGTTTCGTCCGCACGATCTCGAGTTCTTCGTCGGTGAGGAAATGCGATTCGATCAGCTTGCGATCGAGCGTCCAGATCGAATCTTCGGGAAGCGGGTCGGTGCCGTAACGCGGTATGATGTTCCAATGGACATGTGCCCAGAGATTGCCGAAGAAAGCGACATTCATCTTCTTCGGATTGAAGGCAAGCTGCACCGCTTCCGTCACAAGGGACATTTCCATCAAATGCCTGCTGCGAAGCTCCGCCGGCATTTCGTGAAGCTCGCGGGCCTGCTGCCTGGCGGCAAAAAAACAGTAGCCCCTGAAATATTGCCGGTTGCGGCTGAGCCAGAGGTAGCCGGTTTCGAGTTCGGCCACGAAGTGCCTGTCATCGGCACCATCAACATGCGCCATGGACGCTTCGCGGGAATGAATTTCTGCGGACATTCGGGATACTTTCTTGTTCCGAAGGGGAAGCCCTTCTCGGCTCGGCCAGCCGAGCCGAGAAGGCAGAGGCGCAACGGTCAGTGCCTGGGCAGAAGCTTTTCGACGTTGGCCACCATTTCCGGCAGAACCTCGGCGGGGGTCTGCTTCAGGGTGATGACGTTTTGCAGATGATCGCGGATGACCGTCGTGATGCGCGGGCCGTTATCGCCGGGATAGAGGTTCTGAATCCTGATCCTCGGCAGTTGCGCGATGGCCGGCAATGCATTCGGGTTGGCCTTGTAGTAGTCCCCGAGATAGGCGGCATCTTTGACGGCGAGCGTATTGACCGGGGTGAATCCCGTCGCCTTGACGATCATCGTCTGCGCTTCCGGACCTGAGGCGAATTTCAGGAATTTCCAGGCCGCTGCGATCTTCCCCGGATCTTTGGTGGTGATCGCCATGCCGCCGCCTCCGGAAGCCAGCTTCCCGCCCACCGCAGATTGCGGAAAAGGCCCGGTCTGGATATCGAGCGAAGGCCCTGCATTGGCGGTCAGCGTCTTCAAGCGCGAGTTCGAAGCGAAATAGATGCCAATCTTGCCGGAGGCGAAAGCCTGTCGCGCTTGCTCGGCCGTCATGTCGACCATTCCCGCCTGTCCGAAACGCTGCATCAAGTCCAGTGCATCGCGCCCTGCCTTCGAATTGAAGCCGATCTTCCCATCCTCGGTGAAAACGCTTCCGCCATGGCTGAGCATCAGCGAGTTGAACGACCAGTTGTAGCTGTCCGCGTAATATTCGAAGAAGAGCGGCATGACGTCGGGAGTGGATTTTTTGAGATCATCCGCAATCGACAGGATATCGCTCCAGGAAAGCTCAAGATTTCTCAGGTCCGGCCGGACTTCCCGGATCAGGCTCATATTGTAGTAGGCAATGCTTGCCGACACCGATTGCGGGATCGCCACGACATGTCCCTCAACGGTTGTCGTGCCGAGCACGCCCGGTTCGACACCGACGTTTTTCCATTCGTCATCATCCGCGATAAGCTTGTCCAAAGGCGTAAGCATGCCACGCTCCGCCAGCGTCGGCATGTCGGTGTAGCAGATGCCCGATACCATATCTGGAAGCGAACCCGTCACGCCGTCTCGAAGCAACTGTTGCAGAAGCGCCGGGCAATCGGTCGCATTTCCTTCCAGTTCAATCCTGATATCGGGATTTTGCTGCGTGAATTTTTCGGCGATCGGCTTCAGGAAGAGGCTGTCACGGCTCGGAAAGGCATGGGTCAAGTGGAGCGTGATCTGCTCGGCCTGCGCATTAGCCGCGCAGGCACACAGACCGAATGCGCCGAGGATCGACAAAAGACGTCTCATGATCGTTGTCCCGGTTAATTGAAGGATATCGGTCTGCACGAGGCTCAACCCAGCAGTTTCCGGGCCTGCGAAGCCATGCGGGCCAGCGCCTCATCGGCCTTTGCGCGATGCGTGATCACATCATGCATCTGGTCCGCCATCATCTGAACGATCTTGACGGTGTTGTCGCTCGGGAAAGAGAACTGGTCGCCCGTGATCGCCAATCTTTCAACGATGCCGCGGTGATAGGGGTTGATCCTGAAATAGGCCTCCAGGAAGGCCGGGTCCTTCAGGGCGAGGATATTGATCGGCATGTATCCTGAGTTCTTTGCCAGGATCATCTGGCCCTTCTGGCTCGTCGCGAACTTCATGAACTCCCACAGAACCTTCTGCTTCGCAGCGTCCCTGGTGAACATAAAGAAGCCGTGTCCGGCGCCGGCCAGACGACCATTGGCGCTCTCAATCGGGAATTGGGCGACGGCAAGCTCGAAATGCCCTGCTACCGCCTTGGCCGTCGAGGTCGTACCGCTGGCGGACTGAACGTGCATTGCGGTAGAGCCGGCCTTGAAGGCCTGGCGCGACTGCTCCTGGGTCATGTCGGTTTTGAGGATATCGCCGAACTTGTAGAGCGTCTCCAGCGCCTTTTGTCCGGCCGGGCCATCGAATGCGATCGCGGTACCCGCATCGTTCATCATCTTCCCGCCGAACGAACTGAGCAAGTTCTGGAACATCCAGGCATTGGTGGACGTATATTCGAGATAGCCGCCATTGATGCCGCCGCCGAGCGCCGCAACCTTGGCGCCGATCTCGAAGATCTCCTCCCAGGTCGCCGGAGGCTGCGGCTTGGAATAGCCGGCCTTGCGCAAAAGATCCATATTGCAATAGACGACCGGAACGGTCGTGCCATAGGCGATGCAATAGACCTGACCTGCTACACTGGTCGCCTCCACCATCGGCTTGGACAGGCCAAGGGCCTCGAGATTTTTCAGGTCGCCGCCGAAAAGCGGATTGAGCGGCTGGGCAATCTTCCGGTTTGCCAGTATCCCCGCATAGGTCAGGGACTGCCAGGTGCCATCCGGAAGCGCATTCACCATCGCGGCCCGGATCGTGTTGTTCAGGAGCGGGTCCCAATTCTCACCATCAGCGACGAACTTCACCGCCATGGCGGGATTTGCCGCCTCGAATTCCGCACTGAGTTCGGCGAGCAAAGCCTGATAGGTGGGAACACCCTGCGTCAGGGTGATCGTGGTTTTCTCGGCGGCTCTCAGGACCGCCGGCATGGCGAGCGCGACGGACGAGGCAGCGCCGGTCATCAAAAGGTTTCTGCGGGTGAAATGCATCGGGATCGCTCCATGGGTTGGTTTGGAGAAGGCATGATGACACCGGCCGCCGCATGTGCGGCGCACCGGGAATTGGCAAAGGAAAGTCGGCCTGCGAGGACGACGGGGAGCTCAGACCTCCATGGGAACGGCCAGTTTGAAGAGCCCGTCGCCCGCTTCGACCATCACGGCCAATCGCCGGCAAAGAACAAAACCGGAGTCCGTGAAGCGAACCTCGGCCGGCGGTTTCCATGGCGCTCCCACATCGTGCAGATAACCGGCCAGTTCGCCCGCCTCGACTGTATCGCCCAGTTCGACCTTGGGTTCGAAAAGGCCGTCTTGCGGCGCAAGAACCGTCGCGCTAACCGGCAGTCGCCGCATGAACGAGACCTTCTCGACATCGGCCGGATGCGGCGGTGCAAGCAAGCCTACATGCGCCAGCACCCGCAGGACGCCCGCAAGACCACGGTCGAGATCGCGCCGTTCCACGGAACCACCCCCGCCAATCTCGGCTGAGATGTTGAGAACGCCAGCCTTGTCGCACGCGCCGAGAATGCTGGACGGTGTCTGGTCTTCTTCGTCGACGAAAAACGCCACCGGCAGACCAAACGACTTCGCCAGGGTAACAAGTTCGTCACGACGCGTGCCTTCGACTGCACCTGAGAGCATGGCGGACGGGAAATAGTCGATAGGTTTGCCGCCCGAGTGAATATCGATGACGAGATCGGCGCGCGGCAGCAGAACGGTTTCCATGAAATGCGCGATACGTTGCGTCGCCGTCCCGTCGACCTTGCCAGGGAATGCCGTGTTGAGATTGCCGTTGTCGGCCGGCGCATAACGACGGCCGGCTCTGACCGCCGCGGGATTGGCGGCAGGCAGAACGATGATCTGACCGTCGACGGCCTCCGGTGTGATCCGGGCCAGCAACGATCTCACGATCAGTTGCCCCTCGTACTCATCGCCGTGGCAACCGCCGATCACGATGACACATGGCCCGGCACCGCGCCGGATCGACGTAATCGGGACCATGGAAATGCCGAAAGGAGAATGTTCGCTTGAGGACTTTACACGCAGGTAACCATCGTGGCGCCCTTCGCCGTCCAGATCGATATCGAGCCTGAAGCCTTTCACTTGACAGCCCCTCCAGTCAGCCCTTCGACGAACCATTTCTGTGCGGAGAGGAATGCGATGATGAGGGGGGCAACGACGATGGTGGATGCGGCCATGAGGGGTCCGTAGTCGTTGCCGGCCTCTTCGTTCTTGAAGGCCATGATGCCGAGCGGCGGCGGCATGAGGGCCTGGTCGCGCACGGCGATCAGCGGCCAGAACAGGCTGTTCCAGTGGGAGACGACGGAGAAGATGCCGAAGGCGACGATGGCGGGCAGCGCCATCGGAACCATGATCCGCCAGACGATGGCGAGTTCCGACAGGCCGTCGAGGCGGGCGGCATGCACGACGTCGTCGGGAATGGTCTTGAAGAACTGCCGGAACAGGAAGATGCCGAAGGGCGAGACGACATAGGGGAAGATCAGCGCCGCATAGGTGTTGAGGATGCCGACCTGGTAACCGAGGATGAAGAGGGGCAGCGACAGGACCTCATGCGGCAGGATGAGCGCGATCAGCACCAGCGCGAAGAGCAGGTTCCTGCCGGGAAAGTCGAGCTTGGCGAGCGCATAGGCTGCCGGCGCGCAGACCAGCACCTGAAGGCAAACAATCGAGGCGCAGACGAAGACGCCGTTCAGCATGTATTGCGGCAGCGGGGCGTCGGTCAGCGCCTTCGTGTAGTTCTCGAACCCAAAGAATTGCTGCGGCCAGAAAGAGAAGGAAGCGCGAAAAATCTCGCCGGGCGGCTTGATCGACAGCGACACCATCCAGACGAAAGGAATGAGGATCAGCGCACCGGTGATCATCAGCGCGGCATGGCGCAGGATGGCGGATGGGACGGCCAGTCCCCGGGTGCCGTGACGGGTGCTGCGATGAGTGCCGTGCGTGCTCATTGGTAGTGAACCCTTTTGTCCATGACGCGCGCTTGGATCAGCGTCAGCGCCACGACGATGACGAGGAAGACGACGGCGACAGAGGCGCCGTAACCGGTGCGCAGATACTGGAAGCTCTCGCGATAGAGCGTGAAGAGCAGCATCTCGGAGGAATGGCCCGGCCCGCCCTGGGTGAGAACCTGCACCGTATCGAAGGTCTCGAAGGCCTTCAGCGCCACGACGATGAAGACGAACATGGTGACCGGGCCGAGCATCGGCAGGGTGACAGTTCCGAGCCGGTCGAACCACAGGTCGGCGCCGTCGATGTCGGCGGCGTCATAGAGATCCTGCGGGATCGATTTGAGCCCGGCGAGAAACAGCACCATGGCATAACCGAGGTTCTGCCAGATGCCGATCGCAGCCAGCACCGGCAGGACGGTACCTTCGTCGCGCAGCCAGTTGGCGGTCGGCAGACCGAGGCCGGCGAGCGTCTGGTTGACGAGGCCGATGGTCGGATGCAGCAACGCCTCCCAGGCGATCGCCATCGCCGTCAGCGTCGCCATGAACGGCAGGAAGTGGATGGCGCGGTAGAAGGCGCGGGCCGATTTGCCGCTTTCGATCAAAAGCGCGATCGCAAGACCGAGCACGATCGTGCCGGGCACGACGATCACCACATAGAGGAGCGTGTTGACGAAGGATGCGCGAAACCCTTCGTCGCCCATCACTTCCTCAAAGTTGGCCAGGCCGACAAAGGTGAGCGAGCTTGCGCCGAACTGCCAGTCGGTCAGCGCGATGGCGAAGACGGCGAAGACCGGCAGGAAGAACAGCACGGTCAACAACAGGAGCGCGGGACCGGCCAGCGACCATGCCGTGAAGGTCTCGGCCAGACGATGGCGACGCAGTGCCTTGCGGGCAACAGCGCCTGAAGCCACAGAAACAGCTTGCTGCGCCGAAACGGAGGATACAAGGGTCATCAAACGCGCTCCCTGATCGGCAGCACATTGCCGTTCGCGTGGCCCTCGTGCGGGCGGATGCGTTTGCCGTCGGCTGCAAACAGCAGCACCCGCTCCGGTTTGACCCCGAGATGCAGCGTCTGGCCCTCGTTGACATGGGGCGCGCGTTCGGCCAGGAGGCGGGCAATCACCGGCTGGTCATGCCCGGGCACGTTGAGATGAACGAAGAGGTCCGAGCCCATGTGTTCCACGAGCCGCACCGAGCCGGTCAGCACGTTTGGACCATGACTGTCGGTGAGGAAGAAGGCCTCCGGGCGAATGCCGAGCGCAAGGCTGCCGCCCGCCGCGACGTCGGCGGCAATCGAAAAGATCGTGCCGGCGGCATCGGCCGAGCCGGTTTCCATGACCCTGGCTTCCAGCATGTTGATCTTCGGCGAGCCGATGAACTCGGCGACGCGGCGTTCCTCGGGATCGGCATAGATCTCCTGCGGCGGGGCGACCTGCAGCAGGTTGCCGTCGAGCATGACCGCCACCCGGTCCGACATGGTCATCGCCTCCGACTGGTCGTGCGTCACATAAACGAAGGTGACGCCGAGCCTTCTGTGCAGTTCCTTGATCTCGGCGCGCATCTGCACGCGCAGCTTGGCATCGAGGTTCGACAAGGGCTCGTCCATCAGGAAGACGGCCGGCTGGCGCACCATGGCGCGTCCGACCGCCACGCGCTGGCGCTGGCCACCCGACAGCTGTCCCGGCTTGCGATCGAGAAGGTGGCCGATGCTCAGGGCCGCGGCGGTCCGCCGAACATCCTCCTCGATCCCCGTTACCACCGTCTTCGTGCCCGGCCAGAACCGGCCCGCCACCGGCAGCCGCTGCAGCGACGACAGCCGGCGCATCCGCAAGGGAAGCGCCATGTTCTCGGCCACCGTCATATGCGGATAAAGCGCATATGACTGGAACACCATCGCCACGTCGCGCTTCTTAGGCCGCACCCCGTCGACCACCCGATCGCCGATCGACAACGAGCCCGACGTCTGCACGTCGAGACCAGCCAAGATCCGCAAAAGCGTCGACTTCCCGCAGCCCGACGGCCCCAACAACGTCAGAAACTCGCCATCCGCGATATCCAGCGACACATCGCGCAGCACCAACGTCGAGCCAAAAGACTTCCCGATACCGTCGATCTTGATTCCACTCATCTTCGTAACTCTATTTATGACTCGGCCTGCCCGAACGCGGGCGACCGGGACCAGACTCGTAAGCGTCAGGAAAACAGCTTCAGCGCGACAGATCGACGTCAGTTGGATGACCGGACGGCGACAGATGTTGTACGAATTGCTTATTCATACCCGGCCTGCACGGAATGAGAGAGGTCCCGGCCCGCCGAGGGCGAGCAGTTCCCGGTCAGATTGCGGCTTGGCCTCGGGGCGGATTGTCCGGATCGGTTGAGCCTGTGGCTTCTCAATCGAAGCGGACGACGAGCTGCATGTGTTGAGGCGCGATGCGGGTATGCGAGACGACGATCGGCACGTCGTCCAGATCGACATTGATGTTGGTGATGAAAATGGCTGGCTGCCCCCGGGACATGCAAAGGGTTTCGGCATCTTCCCGAGACAGGGCAATGGCGGAAATGCGAGATTCCCAGCGATGATAATCCGCGACACCAAGACGCCGCCAGGACTCGCTGAAGCTTCCGGTTTGCTCGATCAACGTTTCGATCGTCTCGAAACGCGGCAGCGGAAAATAGCTCGAAGCCGCGGCGGCAACGATGTTGTCCACGACCGTCAGCGTATCGACACGCCGAACAAAGCGATTGCGCGGGATGCGCAGGTCCCGTGCGAGGTCGTTGGTGACCCTGATCCGCTGGCTGCCGACAAACCTCCGCTCGCCAACCCGTTCGATATCCCGCAATGCCGCCGTCAGGCGGGTTTTCGGACCGAGATGGTGGCGGACCATTCGCTCTTTGACGAAGGTGCCGCGCCCCTGCTCGATGCGCAGCAGATCTCGCTCGCGAAGAACGGTCATCGCGCGTCGTATCGTGTTGCGGTGCACACTGAACTTCTCTGCCAGCTCGAATTCGGTGGGAAGTCTCTCGCCGGGTTTGTATCGAGAAGCCTTGATGTCCTGCTCGATCGCCTCCGCAACGACGCGCCACAGCGTGGACGCGCCACGCCGATCATGCAGTGTGACTTCGTTCGATGGGAGATTAGCCATCAAGCGCCTCACAGACGTTCGATCCGTTGCAATTCAGGCCATCTGAGCGCCGGCAACCGGCGACCTGTCAAGCAAGAACTGCGTTGGATTGCCTGGAGCGAAAGGAACGAATTAGGTAGACGTCCCTATTTCGTTATCAGATCGTCATGGAACTGTCGCCCAACGATCATCTCAGCTCCTTAGCCCTGCCTCGACTGACGCAAGACAGCCACCAGCAAGATCTGAAAATCGAGGAGCGGGCGTCTCACGACGCCGACGCAGTGTGGAAACGTGGAAACCATTATCACAAACGCCCGGATCGTCACGGGCACCGAGGTCATCAACGGCACGATGAAGGTGACGGACGGCAAGATCGCCGAGATCACCAGAGCGAATGTGAATACCTCAGGTGCAGTGGACTTTGCCGGCGATTACCTTTTGCCGGGACTTATCGACGTGCACACCGACCATCTCGAAAAACAGATCATGCCGCGGGCCGGCGTGTTCTGGAACAAAGTCAATGCGGTTCGCACCCATGACGCGGTCCTGGCAGCCGGCGGCACGACGACCGTCTTCGACTCTCTCATCGTCGGCGCCGTCGGCAATCCCGATCGCCGCAAACTTCTGCCGCTGATGATCGAAGGCCTCGAAGATGGACGCAAGGCCGGCCTCCTCAGGATCGATCACTTTCTGCATCTCCGTTGCGACACCCGCGAGGCCGACCTGATCGACCTGCTTACGACGTATCTCGACGAGCCGACATTGCGTTACGTCACGATCATGGACGACGGTCCGCTGCGCGACGCCGACCGCTTCCGCAAGTTGGAAAGACGCAAGGGTGTCGCCGACGATGTCATCGAGGCCCAGGTCGCGGCTGCTCCGCATGCGCCGGACCATGCGGCGGACAATCGAAAAAAGATCGTCGCGCTTTGCAGGCAGCGCGGCATCGAGTTTTCCAGCCACGACGACACGACGGCGGCGCATATCGCCGAGGGCAAGGCCTTCGGCATGACGATCTCGGAATTTCCGATCACGCTCGAATCCGCAAAAGCCGCACGCGCAGCCGACATGACGACCATTATCGGCGGTCCCAATATCGTTGCCGGGCGCTCGCATATCGGCAACGTTTCCGGCAGGCTCCTCGCTGAAGAGGGGCTCATCGACGTCATCTGCTCGGACTACATTCCTTCGAGCATTCTCTATGCCATCTGGTGTCTCGCCGGCGAGCCGAACGGCTCCGATCTTCCGGCAGCGGTTGCGATGGGCAGCAAACGTCCGGCGGAACTCTTCGGTCTTCGCGACCGAGGCGAGCTTGCCGTCGGCCGGCGTGCGGATTTGCTGCGTGTAACCGAAGTGGATGGCGCTCCGATCGTCCGCAACGTCTGGGTCGAAGGAGGTCAGATCCTGTGATGACCCCGACCACTGAAACCAAGGCGGAACACGACCGCGCGGCATGGATGACGCTTCTCGCCGAAGCGCCTGTCCAGGAGCTTGAGGCCCATTGGGCGGAAGTCGTCCATCCGACGTTCGTATGGATTCGCCGGCCCGAGCACGGTTCCGCCATGATCCGCGGCCGTGCCAGCGGCACCGGCATGCAGTTCAATCTCGGCGATGTTACCGTCACAAGGTGCACGTTGCAGCTAGGAACCGGCGAAATCGGCGTCGCCTATGTGATGGGACGCGACAAGCGGCACGCGGCCCTGGCCGCACTTTTCGACGCCATGCTCCAGAATGAAGGCGAGTCCGGCGATCAGGCCACCCGGACATTCATCGCGGCGCTCGATCGATCGCGAACCCGCCGCCGGAAGGCGATCGTCGCCGAGACGCAAAGCAGCAAGGTCGATTTCACCATGCTGGCCCGTGGAGACGTCGAGCTATGAGCATCGATATCATTTCCGCGCCGTTCGAAAATCCGATCCACGACGCCCAACAGACTTTCAGGGCGTTGCTGTCCGCGACGTCAAGGCCGGGCACGGTTGTGCAGCTTCCCCTGCCCCGCGCAACGCCTTCGCCGTTCACATCGGCTCTGTGCTCCATCGCCCTGACATTGTTCGACGACACGACAACTGTCTGGCTGGACGACGCACTCGCGACCAAGGACGTGCTGCGTTACCTGCGGTTCCACACGGGAGCCACCATCGTTGCCGAACAGTCGGACGCCGCCTTCGGCGTGATGGCCGATACCCGGGATCTCTCTGATTTCGGCGCATTTTCAGTCGGCGATGCAACATATCCCGACCGTTCGGCGACATTGATCGTCCAGTTGCCATCACTTACGGGCGGCGCAGAGGTTACCCTCGCCGGTCCGGGCATAGAGCACACGACGACCGTCTCACCCACCGGGCTTCCCGAGGGGTTCTGGCATTGGTGGAACAGGAACGCCAGCCGCTATCCATGCGGAATCGACATGATCTTCACTGACGGTACCGCAGTCATGGGCCTGCCGCGCACGACGAAAGCGAGCTTCTAATGGTTACCTCCATCAAGGGCGGTGAAAAGGCGATCGACGCCTCCCATCGTATCGTCGCCAAGCGCCGGCGGGGAGATCCCAATGTCGCACGGCTTTCCGTCGAACAGATTCGCGAACAGCTTTCGCTGGCCGTCGATCGCGTCATGAACGAAGGATCGCTCTATGACCCGACGCTTGCGGCACTCGCCATCAAGCAGTCGGAAGGCGATCTGATCGAGGCGATCTATCTGCTGCGTGCCTATCGGAGCACGATCCCCCGCTTCGGCTTCACGAAGCCGCTCGACACCGCGGCAATGCTCGTGCGGCGGCGCATCTCGACAACCCACAAGGACATTCCGGGCGGCCAGTTCCTCGGCCCGACCTACGACTATACGCACCGGCTTCTCGATTTCTCGCTGATGCAGGACGAAGAGGACGAGGATGGCCTTCCCGTCCAGGCCGTCGAGCAAGGCGGTTCGCTGACGTTACGACACGACGCGGGTTTCCTGAACCGTACCGATCTCGTGGAAGACGAACTGCCGGCAGACGACCGGCCGGTCGCCGACCTGACCCGGGAGCCGATGAACTTTCCGTCGAGCCGCGACCAGCGGCTTCAAAACCTGGTTCGCGGCGACGAAGGCTTCCTCATGGGTCTTTGTTATTCGACCATGCGCGGCTATGGCCGCAACCATCCCTATGTCGCCGAGATGCGGCACGGCGATGTGTCGGTGACCCTCGATATTCCCGAGATAGGGCTCGAAGTGGGCATCGGCACCATCGGCGTTACGGAGTGCCGCACCATCCATCTGACGGTCGGCAAACCCGATATTCCTCCGCATTACACGCGTGGATACGGTCTGCTGTTCGGCCATTGCGAGCGGAAGGCGCTGTCCGTGGCCGTCGTCGACAGAGCGCTGCGCGGGGCCGAGTTCGGTGAAGAAAAACGCTACCCCTCGCAGGACGAGGAATTCGTCCTGTCCCACTCCGACAGTGTCGCCGCCTCCGGCCTGGTCCAACATCTCAAGCTACCGCATTACGTCGATTTCCAGGCCGAGCAGCAACTGCTGAAACAGCTTCGCGAGGATTACAACAAGCGCGCGAGGCGTGCCGCATCGAAAGAACACGACCATGATTGACGATATCGACGTTGGCCAGGAAGCGGACAGCTACAGCTTTGGCTTCCTGGACGAGCAGACCAAACGGATGATCCGCCGCGCCATCCTGAAAGCCGTTTCCATTCCAGGTTACCAGGTTCCCTTCGGAGATCGTGAAGTGCCCTTGCCGCCGGGCTGGGGCACCGGCGGAATTCAGGTTACGGCCAGCATCATTGGCCTGCCCGATCGTCTGAAGGTGATCGACCAGGGTGCCGACGACACCACGAACGCCGTTTCCATCCGGCGCTTCTTTGCGCATGTGGCGAGTGTCGCGACAACAGAGCATACCGGCGAAGCGACCATCATTCAAAGCCGCCACCGGATACCGGAACGTCCGCTCGCAGACGACCAGATCCTCGTCATGCAAGTTCCTCAACCGGAGCCGCTGAGACGTCTTGTTACGTCGGAGGCACAGACCCGCAAGCTCCATGCTTTTGCCCGCTACGGATTGATGCAGGTCAGGCTTTACGAGGATATTGCACGTTACGGCAATATCGTGATGTCGCACGACTATCCGGTCCGCGTTCACAGCCGATATCTCGCATCGCCCTCGCCGATCCCGAAATTCGACAATCCGAAGCTCGATCGCAGCCACGCGCTGACGATTTTCGGTGCGGGGCGGGAACGCCGGATCTACGCCATCCCGCCGTTTACCGAGGTTCGGAGTCTCGATTTCGAGGATTATCCGTTCGAAATCCAGAAATGGACCGAATGCTGCGCCCTGTGCGGCGCAACCGACAGCTATCTCGACGAAGCCCTCCTCGATGATAGCGGCAATACGCAGTTCGTCTGCTCGGACACGTCCTATTGCAATGACCGTCAATCCGAAGGGGTGCCGCGATGACCGCCGATGTCGAAGAAATCCTCAAGGTCGAAGACGTCGGCAAATTCTTCGGCGGCAGAGCCGCCTGCCGGGACGTTTCCTTTACGCTTCATCGCGGTGAGGTCCTCGGAATCGTCGGTGAAAGCGGATCGGGCAAATCGACCCTGCTGAAATGCCTTGCGGGCATGACAGCTCCGGAAAGGGGCAAGATATCCGTTGCCGTTCCCGGCCAGAACGAACGCGACCTCTGGGCAATGGACGAAGCCGAACGCGAACAATTGTTGCCCTCCATACTGTCCCTGATCCACCAGAATCCCCGCGACGGATTGCGGCTGGACGTCAGCGCTGGCGGCAATATCGCCGAGCCGCTGATGACCGGCGGCCACCGGCACTACGGCTCGCTGAGGGACATCGCGCTGGAATGGCTCAAGAACGTCGAGATCGATCCCGCGCGCATCGACGACCTGCCGCTGACTTTTTCGGGCGGCATGCAGCAGCGACTACAGATCGCCAGGGGGCTTGTCACCCATCCACAGCTTGTCCTGATGGACGAGCCGACAGGCGGTCTGGATGTCTCGGTCCAGGCCAGGCTGCTGGATCTTCTTCGCCGCCTTGTTCGTGAATTCAACCTCGCCGCCGTCATCGTAACCCACGATCTCGGGGTCGCCCGCCTGCTGTCGGACCGGCTGATGGTGATGCAGGGGGGCCGGGCCATCGAAACCGGCCTGACCGACCGGGTCCTGGAGGACCCACGTCAGGCCTATACCCAACTTCTCGTTTCCTCCGTATTGCAGGTCTAGATTCCATGAACGCCCTCAATGTCGCCGGTATCGGCAAACAGTTCGTCATGCATCTGCGCGGCGGCATCCGAATCCCCGTCATCTCCGATCTGTCGTTCTCGGTGGAACGCGGCGAATGCGTCGTGCTCAACGGCCCGTCCGGCGCCGGCAAAAGCTCCGTTCTGAAGATGATCTACGGCACCTACGCCGTGGAAACAGGACAGATTTTCATCGAACATTGCGGCGGCCGGATCGACATTGCCAGCGCCGATCCGCGCCTGATGAAGCAGGTTCGTCAGAAAACGATCGGCTATGTCAGCCAGTTTCTGCGTGTCGTTCCCCGTATTTCGGCAATAGAGCTGGTCGCAGAGCCTCTGGTCTCGGAAGGTGTCGATGCTCAGGTCGCGATTGCCCGAGCCAAACCGCTGCTCGAAAGGCTGAATGTGCCCGAAGCCCTATGGGCGCTTCCACCTGCCACTTTCTCCGGTGGCGAACAGCAGCGCATCAACATCGCACGCGGTTTCATCACCGAACATCCTGTCCTTCTCCTCGATGAGCCGAGCGCATCTCTCGATGCGAAAAACCGCCAGGTGGTGATCGATCTCATCGGCGAGAAGAAGAAAGCCGGTATCGCCATGCTCGGCATCTTTCACGACCCCGATGTTCGCGACGCGGTCGCCGACCGCCTGGTGGATGTCACCTCGGCTGCGGTGCGTCAGATCCAACCCGAACAGGCCGTTGCCTGAAGACGAGGTCATCACATGTCGCTTTGGAATCGAAATCGCCTGGCATCGCTCGGGCGCCCACTCGTCATCGGTCACCGCGGGACGCCGACAATAGCTCTTGAGAACACGCGGGAATCCTTTCGCCGTGCGATTGCCGGTGGCGCGGATGCGGTGGAGACCGATGTCCACGTTACCGCAGACGGGCACGTCGTGTGCCTGCACGACGATAATCTTCTGCGCGTGGCAGGCGTTGCCGCGAGCATCGGGCAGCTGAGATTCGAGGAGGCGCGAGCGCACCTGCCGGCGCTGCTGCGTTTCCCGGACTTTCTCGACATCACCCACGGGTTTCCGGTTATCGTCGACGTGAAACATGCCACCGCGGCCGACCTTGACGCATTCATTCCGCAGGTGATCAGGCGCGATGCGCTTTCCCGCTCGCTTTTCTCCGCCTATACGCCCGAGATCGCAAGTTTCATTCGCCAGCGGTCCTCCGACGCCACGATCGGAACCTTCTTCCCGGAAGGCGGTGTTTGCCTCGACAGCGCCAGGAAAATCGGCGCGAGTTTCATCCGCGTCCTGCCGCACGACTATACCGCCCAGAAGATCGCCAGCATTCGCGACGCCGGGTTCGGTACGATCGCGGTAGCCGCGCCGCTTTCGAGCTTCAAGACGGCGAGCGACAGCGAAGCCTTGCGGCAGATTGCCGAACTTCGAATCGACGCGGTGATCACCGACACGCCCGAACTCGCAGCCGCCGAGTACCGGAATTTCAGCTGATCCTGCAGATCTCGCGAAATCCACGGCACGAAGGACATCGACATCATGAAAGACGCAATCGACATCGTCCTCATCTCGGACATGCACCTGTCACGGGCGCGTCCGTTCTTTCAGTTCAACTGGGAAATGACCGTTGAACGCCTGAACGAGACGCCTCCGGAACTGGTGCTTGTGGTCGGGGACATCGCGCTGGATGGCTCCCATCATCCGGAGGACCTCGCCTTTGCAAAGGCTCAGCTCGACCGGCTGCGCTGCCCCTGGCTGAACGTGCCTGGCAATCACGATGTCGGCAACAACCTTCCCGATGTCCGCGGCGAAGCGACGATCAATGCCGAGAGGCTAAAAATCTACCGCGATATCGTCGGCGCCGACTATTGGCACCACGATATCGGCCAATGGCGCTTCATCGGCCTCAACAGCCTGCTCTGCGGCTCAGGCCTTTCAGAAGAAAACGAACAACGGCAGTTCCTGCAAGTGTCAATCGATAGCGCTGGCAGGCAACGCGTTGCGACACTCTACCACAAGCCCTTCTGCCATGAAGCCTGGGACGAGACGCCGGTCGGCCAGCATTTCTGGTTTCAGGAGGCAAGACGGCTTCTTATCCCGTATCTTGAGGCGGGGCAGATCGATCTGCAGATATCGGGACATCTCCATGAAAGCCGGCTCAAGGTTATCGAAGGGGTTCCCAATCTCTGGGTACCCTCCCTTTCCTTCTCGACAGACATGACTTTTGATTGGCGTCCCAACCTGTTCAACGGGCGCCGGCGGGTCGGGCTGGTCGAGATGCAGATTGCAGGCGCACGATGGTCAGCCAAAACGGTTGAGCCGACAGAGCTTCTCAATACCGACATCAGCGGCTGGATGAAGGGCGGCAACCTCGCGACCTACTCGAGATTTGCCGGTGAGCGCCCCTTCGCGGGGTTTACCGGACTAGAGACCAATAGCGATTAGGCATCGCCTTCTCCTAAACTATCCGAGCGAATGCCAGCGCTCGCTTGCAACCCAGTTCTTCGTAGTAGAGGAAACCGAAATGCTTATCCGGGCTCACGACATCGACCTGTTCGCGTCGGCGGAAGGCGATGAGAACTCGCCGCTGATGATTTGCCTTCATGGCGGGCGCGGCACCGAGAACCATATCGGTGAATTTGAAATATTCAGGCGGCTCTCCGATCGCTTCCGGGTTGTGGCCTATGACCAGCGGGGCTGCGGCAAGTCTCCCATGGGTGGAGAAATCAGCCCGGAGAGAATGGTGGCCGATCTTGAGGAGGTCCGCCTGAAAACGGGCGGCGGACGGCCAGCGGTCATTGTCGGATTTTCATATGGGGGGATGATAGCGATGCTACATGCCCTGCATTATCCCGATGCAGTCTCCCACCTCATTACGATCGGATCTCCGCTCAGCCACGAATTCGAGGAATTGGCGCTCGCCGAATTCGATCGCAGGCACGCGACGGACGCGCCTGCGGCCTCTCGCGCGATGATCGAGAGACAGTTGCGCCATGGCTTCGAAAGCGAGCTTCAATGGCGGATCGTCAAATTTGCCATGCGGGGACTCTACAGGCCGGGAATATCGCCCGATGAGGCATTGGCCTCCGCTCTGGATTCGACGAGCACGATCAACATCGAAGCGCACAAGCGCCTGTGGATGGGAAGCAGCTACGATGTCCGGCCCAGGCTAGGCGGCCTTAGAGCCAAGCTGTTCGCAATATCGGGTGAACTCGACTGGCTCGTCCCGCCGAGCAATGCCGATGAACTTTCGACGATCCTGCCAGGCGCCCGATACCTGGTCGTCCCAGATGTCGGGCATTCCGCCCACTTCGCCGCCAGAGACATTGTTCTCCATGCAATCAGAGATTTTCTTGCTTCGTAACACCGTCGCAGCAAGATCGGATGCCTCGGGACCACGCGAAGAGCGTTTGAAGATTCCGCATTCAAGGTCTTGAACGGGATTGCACCGCCATTCTGAGCTTAGATGCTCATCATCTCAAATTGTTGATGTCTCTGCTTGTCTCGGCATCAGGGTCGGTCGCGCAGACAACGGCTTATAGAAGCGCTCGACAATCTGGCTGATTGCCAGATCGCGGGCGAGCAGGCACGCGCCCAGCACTGTCGCTTCCGAGCCCTTCTTTGAGATGCCGATCCTCGTATCACGGTTACGGCTTTGAAATTCTTCGATAATGATCTGCGCGAACGCCTCGTTGCGAGTGAGGCCTCCACCGAGGACGATGACGCTCGGGTCAAGAATGGTCGTTGCCGCAGCGGCAATGCGACCGAGCGCCACGCCGTATTCGGTCATCAGCGCCGCCGCCTGTTCATTTCCGTCGGCGGCCATCGAAAAAAGCTCCTCGGGCGAGGACGGCTTTTTCGAACCAAAGAAACTGTTCGATGCCGCCTGCATCAAGCCAACCGAACCGTATTTCCGTTCAATGGCATCGACCCCGGATGCAACGGCATTGCTCCAGGAAACGGGGATCTGGGCGAGTTCTCCGCTGCCGCCCTGCCCGCCCCGGATCAATGCGCCATCAGCAAAAAAACCGAGACCGATACCGACACCGATCTGCATATAGGCAGCATCACTATAACCGCGCATCAGGCCGTCCTGATGCTCAGCGACAGCAGCACAGTTGACGTTATTTTCGAGGAGAAACGGTATGGATCGCGGCAGTTTCGATGCAGCTACGAACATTTCGGCGATCTCCAACGCCAGCGGACGCGGCCGATCCGCACGAGCCAGTTGACGCGGCACGACCTGATTGAGCGCCAGAGCGACGACAAGCGGCGGCGTCTTCATCGCCTTCAGAATCGGAGACTGGGCAACGAGTTCACCCGCCATATCTCCAAGCCTGCCAGCGCCCCCCTCATGCTGGCGACTGCCATATGCCAGTACGCGCCCATTCAGCAAGCGGGCGGAGAAACTGACTTGTGTGGAGCCGATATCCACGCCAAGTATCCAGCCTGCATCCTCGCTGATCCCGTAGACGATCGTGGCACGGCCGCGCGCCCCCTGCTCGCGGCGCAACTCGCAGACCATACCTTTTCCGGTCAGTTCCGAGAGCGCGACCGTGACGGTCGGAAAGCTGAGATTAGCGCTTTCGGCGAGCATCTTGCGTGTCGCCTCGCCCGGCTCAAGAAGGTGAGCGAACACCAATTGCGCCACGTCCGTCAAGGCGTTGTCTGCAGCAGCGTTCATTAATTTCTCCATCAAATCACACCCTTGTGTAACCGAGACCGGGATTTCGCAAAAGGCGCTTGACACATTTATTAAAGTCGATAACTTTAATTTATATAACGGAGGAGCAAAAAAGATTGGGCGAGGCAGTTTTTTCCAAACGCGAATGGATTTCGGCGCAGGCGTCCTATGCGACACAGGCCGCCAAGCTGGTCGCGATGGTGGATCGACTGGCAGACCAGCTTCGATGTTTGGCCCCTCAAAAGAACCAGCGCATCGCCGTGGTCGGCATTGGTGCGAGCCATGCGGCTGCCGCCACCGCGGTCTACGAAATGCGTCGTCATGGACTGGATGCTCTTCGTTTCCTCCCAAGTGAGCTTCCAGCAGGACTGTCGGGCTTTCAGGGCCTGACAGTCCTGATTTCCCAAAGTGGCCGAAGTGCAGAAGTGGTCGCCCTCGCGCGCAATGGCGTCGATGCGGGCACGGTCGCCCTCACCAACTATACGCCCTCACCGCTTGGCACGATTTGCAGGCGCGAACTGAATCTCGGCAACCTTCCCGACAGTTCGGTTTCCTTCGTGAGCTTTACCGGCACAATGCTGGCGCTTGCCCTTCTGATCGACCATTTGACGGGTCGTGATCGCACTGCTTACTGGAAACAGCTGATCGCGGAGGCGTTTGAAACGGCGGAACGTCATGACGACGATATCCGCCGGATAGCGGAAATGCTTCTCCATGCCGCAAGCATCGATGTCGTTGCGCCGGCATCGCTGGGGTCGGTTGCGGAAGAGAGCGCCTTGATGTTCCGCGAAGGCCCTCGTCTGTTCGCAACGGCCATGGAGACGCGTCAATATCTGCATGGCCCGATGGATGCCGCCGGTCCGGGAGCGCATCTCCTCTTTGGCGGACGGCGCGAGGCACAACTGGTTTCCCAGCTATCGGAGCGCACGCGGCGCCTCGCCTTGGTGACTGCAGAGGATACGGGCGACTGTGGCGGCTGCACCCATAAGCTTGTCCTGCCGGTAAACCTTGATGATCCGTCCTCTTTTGCAATCGCATCAACCTTCGTCGCTCAGAGGTTGACACTTCACGCCGCCGACATTCGCGGGCTCGACATCAACGAGCCGGCATTTCAACGCATCGACACAAAAACCGATACCTTGACGAATACATGATGAGCGAAATTCAGACCCCTCTTCTCGTCGGCATCGATGCGGGCGGCAGCAAGATGCATATCCAGGTTGCTTCCGCACTTGATGGTTCTCTTCTTGCCGATGAGGTTCATCCAAGCACCGGCTGGGCCAATCTCGGCGACGCCAAGCGTGCGGACATCCTGTTGTCCGTGGTCGAAACCACGACCGCGACGCTCGGCAAGCCCGTGGTCGTCGTCGCCGGCGTCCACGGCAATGATAGCCCTGAGCAGGAAGCCCAATTGCGCGCACCGCTCGCCTCTCGTTATCCGGTCGTCCGCATCCTCAACGATTCCAGTCTGCTTATCCTTGCTTACGGCAAGTCGTCTGGCACCGGCGTGATTGCCGGCACGGGATCATCGGCGACGGCAACCGTCGGCGACCAGACGGTAACCGTTGGCGGCTGGGGCTGGATCTTCGGCGACGAAGGCGGTGCCGTCGGCATCGTCAGGGATGCCGCCAAGCAGGTTCTGGAAGCCTATGACCTGAATGAGCAGGACCTGCTGACCGAAGATCTGCTTCATCATTTCGGCATCGATCATCCGCACGGTTTGACCCACATGTTCTCGACCATCGAGCCGCACGTCTGGGCAAGGGCCGCGCAACTCGTGTTCAAATCCGCAGAGCGAGGCTCCGTACGTGCTCAAAAAGTCATCGATGCACACGCTGTCGCCCTGGCGGAACTCATCGCCCTGCTGAAGCGCAGAGGCGGCGATGTCGAAACGATTGTCTGCGCCGGCGGCGTCATCACCGGTCAGCCCGTGCTTTTCAACGCGTTCACCCGAGAGGTCCACCGCCTGGTCGATCCTTCGACGGAAACCGCGCTTCTGCTCGATCCACCGGTTAGAGGCGCGCTTAATCTCGCCAATCACATCCACATAACATCGCAATCGGGAACTACGAGATCCGATCGGCCCGTGGCAGATCGCATTTCCATCTAAATGGAGGGAATTTCATGACATACTTCAGTTCGAAACTGATGACGGGCGTCGCTATCGCCATCACGCTCTCGACAGCGTCGATCGCGACGGCCGAGACCCCAAAAAACCAGCTGGTCATCGGTACCTCGCTGGCGCAGGTCCTGTCGGTCGACCCGCAGCAGGGCACGGAAAGCAAGACCCAGGAAATCCTGGCCGCCACCTATGACCGTCTCGTCTATTCCGACGATGCGGATGGCAATACCGTCAAGCCGCAGCTTGCGGAGCGTTGGGAAATCGATGCCACGGGCGTAACGTTCCATCTGCGCGACGCGAAGTTCGCCTCCGGCAATCCGGTTACGGCAAACGACGTCGTCTTCTCGCTGGTGCGCCTCCTGAAACTGAACCAGTCCGCGTCGCAATACTTCAAGAGCGCCGGCTACACCGCCGACAACATCGAAACGCTGGCCAAGGCCATCGATGGGAAAACTTTTCGCATCGAACTGACCGACCGCGTCATTGCCGAGGATCTGCTTTATCGCCTGGCTATGGGCGTTTCGAGCGTCGTCGACAGCGTGGAAGTCCAGAAACATGTCGCCAACAACGACTATGGCAACGAGTGGCTGCGCACCAACACCGCCGGCTCCGGCCCGTTCGTCTTGCGTCGCTGGGTTCCGAACGAAACGGTTATCCTGGAAGCCAACAAGTCTTATTGGGGCAAGGCGCCGGCAATGACCCGCGTCATCATGCGCCATGTGCCGGAAAGCCAGACAGCACGACTGATGCTCGAACGCGGTGACGTCGATATCGCCAATGCGATGAGTGCGCCGGACGTGAAGTCGTTCATGACCAACACGAAGTTCAATATCCAGCAGGTCAAGATCGGTGGCTTCTTCGTTCTCGCCATGAATGCCGGCAAGGAGCCGCTGTCCAACCCGCAGGTTCGCGAAGCGATCGCCTACGGCATCGATTACAAGGGCATTGCCGACACCATTCTCGGACCGTATGGCCGCCCACGCAACGTTCCGGTTCCGGAAGACTGGAAGGGCGCGATCGCCAACCCCGATTGGTCGCTCCAGCCGGAAAAGGCCAAGGCATTGTTGGCCAAGGCCGGTTATCCGGATGGTTTCTCGCTGACGCTGAAGACTATCGCCCAGCCGCCGCGGGTCGATATCGCGACCGCGCTTCAGGCCAATCTTGCCCAGATCGGCATCAAGGTCGAGATCAAGCAGGGCAATGGCGCCGATATCGTCGCCGCGCACCGCGCGCGCGATTTCGATCTTCTCCTGCCGCAGGCGACTGCCATCATGCCGAACGCGCTCGGCTCGATGAATGACTTCGTCACCAACCCGGACAACCGACTGGAAGCCAAGAACGCGGGCAACTTCGTCTGGCGCTCGGCCTGGGACATCCCGGAACTGAACGACCTGCGCAACAAGGCCAACAGCGAACGCGACGAAGCCAAGCGCGCCGAGATGGTCAAGCAGTTGCAGGAGATGTTCATCGCCCAGAAGCCTGCGGTCCTGCCGATGTTCGAATCCTTCGTGCCGATCGTTTTGAACGCTGGCGTGCAGGGCTATAACACGAACCTCTGGTCGCTCAACCGACTTGAGAACGTGACGAAGACTGACGCGAAGTAAGCGAGACGGCCGGTCATGAAGGAATTTACCTTTCTGGAAGTCACGCGGCGGCTCGGGCAGCTGATAGTCAGTCTGTTCGCCCTGCTCGTCGTGACCTTCGTGATCGGCCGGATTCTCCCGACCGATCCGGTCGGTGCGATCGTCGGTGAGCTGGCGGACCCTGCCGCATTCGCAGCGATGCGGCAGAAGCTTGGCCTCGATCTGCCGGTCTATCAACAATTCTGGATCTACCTGACGTCCCTGCTGCAGGGCGACCTCGGCACGGCGATCCTGACCGGCAATCCGGTCACCAAGGATCTGGCCCAGGCTTTTCCGGCGACGTTCGAACTGGCGACGCTTGCGGTCATCATATCGACCATTATCGGCGTGCCGCTCGGCATGGTCGCCGCCTTCTATCGCGATACCTGGATCGACCAGTTCGCCCGCATCATCTCGCTGGTCGGGCATTCGATCCCGGTCTTCTGGTTCGGCGTCGTTGGGCTCGTCATCTTCTATGCCAGCCTCGCCTGGGTCGGCGGGCCGGGGCGTGTCGATACCTATCTCGACGGCCTCATCGAACCACAAACCGGCCTGCTTCTGGTCGACAGCCTGCTGGTCGGCGACACGGAAACCTTCTGGAATGCCGTTCACCACATCATTCTGCCGGCCTGTATCCTCGCCTATTCGGCAATGGCCTACATCACCCGCATGACCCGCAGCTTCACGCTCGAACAGCTGAACCAGGACTATGTGACCGCCGCCCGCGCCAAGGGAGCGTCGAGCGCCCGTATCGTCGTCGGCCACCTTCTGCCGAACATTGCCGTGCAGCTCGTCACCGTGCTTGCCATTTCCTACGGAAATCTGCTGGAAGGCGCAGTGGTGACGGAAATCGTCTTCTCCTGGCCCGGCATCGGGCAGTACATGACCAATGCCCTGATGATCGGCGACATGAACGCCATACTCGCCGGCACACTCATCATCGGCGTCATCTTCATGGCTTTGAACTTCATCTCGGATCTTGCCTATCTGGCTCTCGATCCCCGCACCCGTGAGGTGACGCAATGAGCGTGCAACATCTCTCCTCCGAAACCACGACCGCCCACCCGCGTTCGGCCATTCTCTCAGGCCTTGCGCCGATTTGGGAAAAGCTCTCGCGCGAACCCGTCGGCCTTTGCGGTTTCTTCGTCCTGTTCGTACTGGTCGTATGCGCGGTTTTTGCGCCGCTGATCGCGCCTTACGATCCGGCCGTACAGAACCTGCAGGCAGCATTCCTGCCGCCGAGCCTGTCACATCTGGCCGGCACCGACGAATTCGGCCGCGATATCTTTTCGCGCCTCGTCCATGGTGCCCGCATCACCATCTCGACCATCCTGTCAGTCACATTGATCGTCGGTCCGATCGGCCTCGTCGTCGGTGTCGTCTCCGGTTTTGTCGGCGGCCGCACCGATGCGATCCTGATGCGGTTCACCGATATCGTCCTGTCCTTCCCGTCGCTCATCCTGGCGCTAGCCTTCGCGGCAGCCCTCGGCGCCGGCCTCGGTACGGCCATCGTCGCGATCTCGCTCACCAGCTGGCCCGCGATCGCGCGTCTTGCACGCGCCGAAGCGCTGATCGTGCGCAATACCGACTATGTTGCAGCGGCCCGCCTTTACGGAGCCTCGCCGATGCGCCTGCTGTTCCTCTATATCGCTCCGATGTGCATTCCCTCGGTGGTCGTGCGCCTGACGCTGAACATGGCCGGCATCATCCTGACGGCGGCGTCACTCGGCTTTCTCGGTCTTGGCGCCCAGCCGCCGGCACCGGAATGGGGCGCGATGATCTCGAGCGGCCGCAAGTTCATGCTGGATCACTGGTGGGTCGCGGTCATGCCCGGCCTCGCCATCCTGATCACCAGCCTTGCCTTCAACCTTGTCGGCGATACGCTTCGCGACTTGCTGGACCCACGCCATGCCCGCTCCTGACCTCGATACAATACTCTCGGTCAAAAACCTGTCGGTGCGTTTCGGCCGCCATGCAAAACCCGCCGTCGACAATGTCAGCTTCGACCTGAAGGCCGAACGGCTCGGCATCGTCGGAGAATCCGGCTCCGGCAAGTCCACGCTGGGCCGCGCCCTCATGCGGCTTCTCCCACCGATCGGCCGCGTCAGCGCCGACACCCTGACCTTCGACGGCACGTCGCTGCTCGAAGCCAAGGAAAAGCATATGCGGACCTTGCGCGGCAACCGCATGGCGCTGATCATGCAAGATCCGCGTTATTCGCTGAACCCGGTCCTGCCGATCGGCAAACAGGTTGCCGAGGCGGCGATCCTGCATCTGAAGGTCCGCAAGGCCGAAGCCCACCAAATGGCCGCTGCCATGCTGGAACGGGTGCGCATTGCCGACATCGAACGCACGATGAAGCTCTATCCGCACCAGATTTCCGGCGGCATGGGTCAGCGCGTGATGATCGCCATGATGCTGCTTGCCAAGCCGCGCATGGTGATTGCCGACGAGCCGACATCGGCGCTCGACGTGTCGGTGCGCGGCGATGTCTTGAAACTGCTCGACGAACTCGTGCGCGAAAACAATGCCGGTCTCATGCTGATCAGCCATGACATCCGCATGGTCGCCGCTTTCTGCGAGCGTATCATGGTCATGTACAAGGGCAGGGTCGTGGAGACGTTGACCAGCCTTGAGGATGCCCGGCATCCCTATACCCGCGGCCTTATCGCGGCGATGCCGGACCTGCATACGCCCGTACGGCGTCTCAAAACCCTCGACAGAAACGCTATCGATGCTGTGGAGGCGCGGCCATGATCAATGTTCAGAAACTTTCGGTTTCCTTTGGACGCGGCACGTTTGCCAAGCAAGTCGTGAAGGACGTGTCCTTTTCGGCCGCCAGGGGCGAAACGCTCGGCATCGTCGGCGAATCCGGCTGTGGCAAATCGACGGTTCTGCGCTCGCTCGCCGGTCTCGACCGGCATTGGACAGGCGAAATCAATCTGGCTGGCACCGATGTCGATAAGAACCGCACCAAGGAGCAGATGCTGCTGACCCAGATGGTGTTTCAGGACCCCTACAGCTCCATCCATCCACGCCACCGCATCCGCCGCATCCTGGCCGAACCGATCCGCGCCATGGATCGCGGCAAGGGATGGGATCGGGTCGCCGCAGCGCTGGAACAGGTCGGCCTGCCGGCGGCCTTTGCCGATCGTTTCCCGCATCAGCTTTCCGGCGGCCAGCGCCAACGCGTCGCGATCGCCCGCGCCCTGATGCTGGAGCCGGAAATCATTCTGCTCGACGAACCCACCTCGGCGCTTGACGTTTCGGTGCAGGCGGAGGTGCTCAATCTTCTGGCCGACCTCAAGGACGCACGCCGGCTGACCTATGTGCTCGTCAGCCACGACCTTGGCGTGATCGCTCACATGTGCGACCGCGTTCTGGTGATGAAAGGGGGCGTCTTTGTCGACGAACTGACCAAGGACGACCTCTATCAGGGCCGCACCCACGACGACTATTCGCGCATGCTGTTCGAAGCGAGTGCTCTTTAAAATCACCGGCTCCGCCGTCGGCGGCTGTCCTCCACATCGATAAACACATGAGGCCAAAATGTATGTCGGAACACAGGTTGACGCCCGCGACGACGATGATTTCCGCGTCTGGGCGCAGCTCGGCATCAAGAATGTCTGCGCTGATCCGCCGGGAAAGCCGGCAAGCTGGACCCTGGACGATATCCGGCGTCATCGTGAGAAGGTCGAAAGCTTCGGCCTGACCCTGGACATGATCCAGTTGCCGATGTCGTCGCGGCCGATCGAAGAGGCTCCGTATCAGGACATCCTGCTCGCCGGTCCCGACCGTGATCGACAGATCGATGCCGTCTGCACGATGATCGAGAACATCGCCAAGGCCGGCATTCCGGCAGCGAAATACAATCTCAACATCATCGGCATTCCGCGCACCGAAATGGAGCGCGGCCGCGGCGGCTCGCTGAATGAAGCCTGGCGTTGGGACAAAGCCGACCACAATGCGCCTCCCGGCCTTGCCGGCGTGCTCTCGGAAGACGAAAACTGGGAGCGCATCGACTATTTCCTCGAACGCGTCGTACCGGTCGCCGAAAGCAACAAGGTCCGCCTTGCCTGCCATCCGCACGACCCGTACACGCCGCCAGGCTACCGGGGCGTCACCCGTGTGCTCGGCACCGTCGAGGGCCTGAAGAAATTCGTGCTGATGCGTGAAAATCCCTATCACGGCCTGAACTTCTGCCAGGGTTCGGTGGGCGAGATGCTCGACAATCCACGCGAGGAAATCGACGACATCATCCGCTGGTTCGGCAGCCGCGGCAAGCTCTTCAACGTCCACTATCGCAATATCCGCGGTGGCAAGCTTTCGTTCATGGAGACCTTTCCCGACGAAGGCGACATGGACATGGTCCGTTCGCTGAAGATCTACAAGGAAGTCGGCTACAAATACATGATCATGCCCGATCATGTGCCGACAATTTCCGGCCGAGATCCGGTCGGCGTCGCATTCGCCTTCTGCTACGGCTATATCGCAGCGCTTCTCGAAGCGATGGATCGCGGGCATATCTGATTATTTCCTGGCGGCCGGCACAAAGCCGTCCTCAATTTCACGAACAGATCTAAAGGTATCAATCTGATGGAGCATCATCGGATCGCGTCCGACCGCGCCCCCAACGTCACGATCATGCCCACGACGGAAGACGCCAGCCAAACCGTTGCAGACATGTTCCTCGCCACCGTCAGGACCAATCCAGCCTGCCGCCTCGGGCTTGCGACCGGACAAACGCCGCGCCGCATCTACGCCAAACTGGTGGATGCAGTACGTGCGGGACGGATCTCCTTTGCCGATGTCGAAACCATCAATCTCGACGAATATTGCGGCCTCCCGGCTGCCCATCCGGATTCCTTCGCCGCCTACATGCATCGGGAGCTTTTCTCTTCTGCAGGATTTGATGCCGCAAAGATCAATCTGATCGACGGCGCAGCGACCGATGAAGCTGCGGAAGCGGTGCGGTATGCCAACCTCGTCAGGTCACGCCCCGTCGACCTGCAATTGCTCGGCATCGGCACCAATGGTCATATTGGCTTCAATGAGCCGGGTTCTTCCGCTTCAAGCCGCGTGCGGGTGGTCGAACTGTCGAAGGAAACCTTGGCTGCGAACCAGCCGACCCTGATCGAACTCCATGAGGTGCCGGCGCGGGCCATCACCATGGGCATCGCCGACATTCTCGATGCACGCAAGATCGTCATTCTGGCGACGGGCGAGGCAAAGGCCGAAGCCGTGCGCCGAAGTCTGATGGAACATCCCGACGATAACTGCCCGGCGTCGCATCTCGCTCTTCATGCCGACGTGCACTGGGTATTGGATCAGGCTGCGGCAGGGTTACTTTAGCGCCTCGGATTTGACGCGATCTATTTTTGTCCTTGACGCGATCTGAACTGCCCCCGGGTCGGAAACAATTTGTTCCTGAGGCAAGGCGAGCTTTATCTGAAGCAACCTTTGCAATGGTACCGTGAGATCGCCATTCCGCCGCGATCAACAATTTTCGATCATGTGAATATTGATCGGCGTTATCAGGGACGGCGGGCCTGATCGAGTGAGAACAGACAGAAAGGAGTGGAGCTAGACCCCGTTCATCATGTTTTCTCGTGTCTGTCTCGTACAGATGGCCAGGGCCTCGCTGAGAGCTATCGCGGCGGCGGACAACAAAAGCCCGTCATGCCCCGCCCCAATCACCCTGAAACGGACCGACGCAAGTTCCGACAGTGGCGAAAAGTTGGAATCGGTCAGAGCGATAACGGGGACTCCCCGCCTGGCGAGATCGATTGCCTGCACCGTTGTATCCTCTGCATAGGGTGCGCAACTGATGATGACGGCGGCATCGTCCGGTGTCGCAAAGGCAAGAAGGTCTTCGCCGCCGGCAATATCCGTCAGCAGTGTCGCACGGATTTTCAACCGGGTCAGCGAATGTTGAAGCAGGGTCGCCATCGGAAAGGCACCTTGCCTTGCGACGATAAACACGCAGCCGGCCGACGAAAGAATATCCGCCGCAATCTTTATATCCGCGACCGGTATTGCCCTGGATAGAGCTTCCAGCGAGCGATGGCAGGCCTCTATGGTTTCATAAAATGCGTGCGCCTCACGAGCGATATCCTTGCTCCGCCCCGGTCGATGTCCACCGCTTCCGCTCCCGGAAATCTTTGCACGGATAGCCTGCCGAAAGATCTCCTGGAGCGTGCTGAAGCCGTCATAGCCGAGAAACTGGGCGAAGCGTATCAGCGTCGACGGCGTCACTTGCGCCGCATTCGCGATCGAGGCTACCGAACCCAGCGCGACCTCGTCCGGATTGTCGAGAACATGGCGTGCGACCTGAGCAAGCCGCTTGGGAAACCGAGCGTGCCTGGCACTGATCACCGCTTGCAGGGCTTCGAAGTCTTCTGGCGGATGGGCTTGTTCGCTGCTCATTCGCACCTCTCAAGGTTCCTCCTCGTCGATGAGGCGGCCGAAAGCACGCCCACTCCTGAACCCTCAACAAATCTCACAGCCGGCCGACGACGAACTGCGCCACACCCGCACCAAACGACCAATCCCTCTACGAACGACACAACCGTGCACCCGGCGAAGCTTCGATCTACCGAACATCGCGATCCATGATCCATTGGACGGCTGGATCGGCAATGAAGCGCCATTTGCGCAATGGACCGGCCATGACGTTGAGATAATACATCTCGAAGCCGTAGGGCGCTCCGCATGGATGATGGCCCCGGGGCACGAGGACAACGTCGCCGTCCGCCACGGCGACCGTCTCGTCCAACCTCCGGTCGTCGGTGTAGACGCGCTGGATGCCAAATCCCTGCGCCGGGTTCAGCCGGTGGTAATAGGTCTCTTCGAGATAGGTTATGCGAGGGAAGTCGTCCTCGTCGTGACGATGTGAAGGGTAGCTCGACCAATGACCGGCAGGCGTGAAAACCTCGGTAACGAGAAGCGAGTCGCAAAAATCCTCGTTTTCCATGGCGATATTGTTGATGTAGCGGGTGTTCGTGCCCTTTCCTCTTTCCGTCAAAGCGATGCCGTCCGGTCCGATCCTGCGGGCCGGATGCCTCCCCCTGCCGGGAGCACGACATACGGCGATCGTGCAATCCGTTGCGGCGCGGGCTTCCCAAGCTTGCCCGTTCGGAACATAGAGGGAATGGGGGGGCGTTTTTTCGAAGACGTTCATCCTCTCTCCGAGCTCACCCCAGTCTTTTCCGGCGGCGACAAGATTTGCCTTGCCTTCCACCATCACGATGATGGCCTCGTTTTCGCCCGTCAGTTCCCCGACTGCTTCTGACTGGCGCAGGCGATAGAGGTTAAATCCGACATATCGCCATCCCGCCGATTGAGGCGTGATCTCGTGGACCTTGCCGTGAGATCCGAAGGGACGGCGCAGCAAATGACTCATGATTCTTCTCCCTTGAGGCAAGGTAGTGGCGATCTCGCGCCGTCAGGCACGAAGCCGCGTCTATGCGACCATCTTGTCCAGCCCGGCCTCATGTGCGGCCCGTTTCAGCGCGATCAGACCCATGTTCTGGTAATGGAAAGGTTCGCGAACCGCGCTGTCCTGCTCGGCTTCGATCACCAGCCAGCCACTATAATCATGTTCGGCCGCGATCTTCAGCACAGGAGCGAAATCGACACAGCCTTCCGGATCGCCCGGAACAGTGAACACGCCACGGCGCACGCCTTCAAGGAAGGACAGGTTCTCGGAGCGAACCTGCTTCATGATCCCGGGGCGGATGTTCTTGGCATGGATATGCGTCACGCGGCCCATGTACTTGCTTGCCACGTCCTCGGGGTTCGCACCGCCAAAGGTACAATGGCCTGTATCGAGTAGCAGGCACGTATGAGGCCCGGCCATCGCCATGAAGCGGTCGATGTCAGCAGCGCTCTCGATGATCGTTCCCATGTGATGGTGATAACCCATTTTCACGCCCTGTTCGGCAGCAAAGCGCGACAATTCCTCATAGCCCTCGGAAAAACGTTTCCACTCATCGTCGTTCATGATCGGGCGATTGTTGACGGGCGTGCCGTCACTGCCGTGAACGGTGTTGGAGCATTCGCAGGCATTGATGTGATCGCCGCCGGCTGCGCGGGTCATGTCGATGAATTTCCGTAGCGCCGATTTCTCGGTGGCGATATCGTTCACCAGCAGGTTGGTCGAGTGCCAGCCGCCGACGAAGCGCAGGCCGAATTCGCCGAGCTTGGCCTTCAGTGCGCTGCCCTCGTCGGGCATCTTGTGCCCCCTTTCGATGCCGTCGAATCCGATCTTGCGGCAATCCGAAAGGCAGTCTTCCAGCGTCAGATGCGCACCGATCGTCTGGTCGTCGTCATTGGACCACGCGATGGGATTTGTTCCGTAAAGTATCATGGTTTCGGTCCTTCAGGCATTGTCGAAAGCGTCAGTTAACGCGTTGGCGGGCTACGTTCGCTTCGTAGTGCGCGCGGGCCTTTTTGAGTTTTTCGGTGTTGCCGACTTCGGGTACGGCGACATCCCACCAGGCACCGCCGATGCCGGCTCCGGTTTCCGCTTCCGTGTCGATGACGATCACAGTAGGGATGTTGCGGTCGCGCGCCGAGACGATCTCGGCTTCGAGCTGCGCGATGTCGGCAGCCTTGATCGCATGCGCGCCCATCGCGGCCGCATGCGCGACGAAGTCGATCTCGGACTGCACCGCGATATTGCTGTCCTTGTACATGTTGTTGAATTCGGCGCCGCCGCACTCCCGCTGCAGGCGGTTGATGCAGCCATAGCCGCGGTTGTCGGTCAGCACGATGGTGAAAGGCACGCGCATCATCACGGCAGTCGCCAATTCGGAATTGGCCATCATGTAGCTGCCGTCGCCGATAAAGCAGACGACTTCCTTTTCCGGCGCCGCGAGCTTAATGCCGAAAGCGCCAGCCACTTCATAACCCATGCATGAATAGCCGTATTCCATATGATAGCCGCCGACGGCTGCGCGCCACAGCACCTGAAGCGCGCCGGGCATCGTGCCGGCAGCGCACATCGCGATAGTGTTGTCCTGGGCTTGGCGCAGAACCGCCCCGATGACATGCGCGTCGGAGGGCAGGAAATTGGCGCCTTGCCGCTCCGGTGCCGTGAGTGCGTTGTCAGACAGACTGAACCAGGTATCGCGCGCCGCGAAATCCGGATCGCTGAAGCGGTGCCCCCCGAGACCGGCGGAGACCCGCGCCAGCGCCACCTTGGCGTCGGCCACCAGCGGGATCGCACCGTGTTTGGCGGCGTCGTAGCCGGCGAGGTTGATCGAGACGAGCTTGCGCTCCGGATTGGCGAAGATCGCCCAGCTGCCGGTGGTGAAATCCTGAAAGCGGGTCCCGACGCCGAAGATCAGGTCGGCCTTGGCGGCGATCTTGTTGCCGCAATCAGTACCGGTGACACCCGGTGAACCGAAATTGAGCCTTTCCCGCCAGTCTATCGCACCCTTGCCCGCCTGCGTCTCGACGATCGGGATATTGTGCCTCTTGGCGAAAGCGAGCAGATCGCCTTCCGCGCCGGAGTAAAGCACGCCGCCGCCGGCGACAATGACTGGGGTGGCAGAGGCCTTCAGCGCGGCGACCACGTCGTCAACCTCGCGCGGGTCCGGCTCCGGGCGGCGGATGCGCCAGCTCTTCGGTTCGAAAAAGCTCTCCGGATAATCATAGGCTTCGGCCTGCACGTCCTGGCAGAAGGCAAGCGTCACCGGGCCGCAATTGGCGGGGTCCGTCATCACCTGCAGGGCGCGCGGAAGGGCGGTCAGAATATGTTCGGGCCGGGTTATGCGGTCGAAATAACGGCTGACCGGACGGAAGCAGTCGGTCACCGTCATTGTGCCATCGTCGAAATCCTCGATCTGCTGCAGGACCGGGTCCGGCCGACGGTTGGCGAACACGTCGCCGGGAATGAATAACACCGGCAGCCGGTTCACATGAGCGAGCGCGGCGGCGGTGACCATGTTCGTGGCGCCGGGACCGATGGAGGAGGTGATCGCCATCGCCTTGCGGCGGCGCTTGGTTTTTGCGTAGGCGATAGCCGCATGGGCCATGGTCTGCTCGTTCTGGCCACGCCAGGTGGGCAGCTTGTCGCCCATTCCATGCAGCGCCTCACCGATGCCGGCGACGTTGCCGTGGCCGAAGATCGCCCAGACGCCCTCGATGAATCTCTCTCCATCCTCGGTCATCTGCACGGCCAGCCAGCGGAACATGGCCTGCGCCGCAGTAAGCCGAATGGTTCCCGTCATGTCATACTCTCCTCAGCGACGGTTCCGCCGCATTATTGTCCTGTGCCGCGCTGCGTGCATTGTCCCAGACCGCGCAAAGCCGCTGGTAGCGGTCGCCGATTTCGATGACGGCTTCTTCGTCGGTGGTCTTTCCCGCAAACCAGTCGCGTGCGGCTTGAGCGAAAATGGTGCGGCCGACCGCAAAGCCCTTCACCAGCGGAAAGCTTGCCGCGACCTTGAAGCTGGCGGCCAGTTCCATTTCCGGCGCGTCGAGCCCGAGCACGACGATGCCGCGGGTATGCGGATCGTTGTCGCGAATGGCGGCACAGGCCTTTTCCCAGGCAGCAGGGCTCGCCATGGGTTCGAGCTTCCACCAGTCCGGATAGATGCCGATCTCGTAGAAGCGGCGGATCAGCGTGGAGGTCGTCTCGTCATCAACCGGGCCAACCTTGGACGGGATGATTTCGAGCAGGAATTCCAGTCGATAGCGCCGGGCGGCGGCGAACAGCCGCTTGATTGTCTCCCTCTGCGAAGCCCATATTTCGGCGTCGTCGTCGGGATGGCAGAAGCAAAGCACTTTGACGACGTTCTCCACCGCCCATTCATCCAGGCCGCCAAAATCGGGGCCGAGTTCCGGTTCCAGCGTCAGCGGTCGCGAGGCCGGCCATTCCACCGGCCGGCCGATCCAGAGACCGGTGCCGGAGGCGGCATGCAAGGCGCGACGGCCGAGGCGGTGGTCGCACAGGATGCCGTAGCCGGGACGACCATCTTGAACCTTGAGCGCGGCCTGTAGGCAGAGTTCCTTGAAACGGCCGATCCTGTCCAGCGTCGCACCCGCCATCGCTTCGAGCTGCATGCGGTGGTCGAAGGCGAAGACGCGCATGGTCGACCAGTCATCGTGGCGGTTGGTTGCCCAATGGATCTGTTCGAGCTCAGCGTCCTTGCGAAGCGCCTTTTCCTTGACGCCGCGCTTCAGAAAGAATTCGAGTTCTTCCAGCGAGGGGTAAGCAGGCGCGCAGCCGTGGCGGCTGACGGCAAAGGCGCCGCAGGCATTGGCGTATTCCAGCGCCCTCGGCCAGGGTGCATCCTCAAGCCAGCCCTTGATCAGTCCCGACATGAAACCGTCGCCGGCACCGAGTACGTTGAAGACCTCGATCGGAAAGCCTGGGCCGCTTTCGCCGTCGTCCAGGCTATCGGGTATCGCATCTATGAAAGCAACGGCGCCGACGGCACCGCGTTTGCAGACGAGTGTGGCGGACGAGACCCTGCGCACCGCGCGCAGTGCCATGATCGTATCGATCGCGCCGCCGGCGATATGGAATTCCTCTTCGGTACCGACGATCAGGTCGAACAGATGCAGATGGCTCTGCAGCTTGGCTGTGACGCGCCCGCTTTCGATGAAGCGGCTCTCGCCGTCGCCGTGCCCCGCCAGGCCCCACAGATTGGGGCGATAGTCGATGTCGAGACCGATGCGGGCGCCATGCTTGCGGGCAAGATCGATGGCCTTGAGAACCGCACTTTCGGTTTTTGGATGGCTTAGGTGAGTGCCGGTCACGACGAGCGCGCGACTCTCGGCAATGAAGCTCTCGTCGATATCGTCTTCGCAAAGCGCCATGTCGGCGCAGTTCTCGCGGTAGAAGATCAGCGGAAATCGCTCTTCGTCACGGATGCCGAGCAGGACCAGCGCCGTCAACCGCTCGGCATCGGTCTTGACCCCGCGCACATCGACGCCTTCCTTCTGCAGTTCCTCGCGAATGAACCGCCCCATATGCTCGTCGCCGACCCGCGTGATCAGGCCACTTTTCAAGCCAAGCCGGGCGGTTCCGGCCGCCATGTTGGTGGGCGAACCGCCAATATACTTCTGGAACGATCGCATATCCTCCAGCCGACCGCCGATCTGGGCGCCGTAAAGATCCACCGAAGAGCGGCCGACCGTTATCACATCCAAAGTTTTTGCCATTTCACTCCTCCGGCGTCCCGGGAAACACTCGCGCCAGTCGGTCGCCCGCGGCCGAGCCGCGGGCAACCAAGGTCAGATTGCCTTGTTGAGGTGGCCGATACTGTCCTTGACGGCGGCAACCGGGTCATTCAACTCATGCACTTCAGCTGCGAAAGGCTCGAAGCTGTAGGGGCCGGCATAGCCAGCGGCATTCAGGGCCCTGATCTGCGCGATATTATCAAGACGGTCGGCGCCGTCGACGAGAACGCGGTGCGCGTCGAGCATGTCGGCAACCGAAACGGTCGGATCGACGACACCCGAGATATGTACGAGACCGGTCCTCTCAGGGAAGAACTCCGTCTCGCCCGCCAGGTGATGGTGGAATGTATCGTGTACGAGCCTGTAGACGCTTTCGCCACCGGCGGCCGCGATGGCCTTCAGTGCTTCCTTCTTCGTGCGCAGCGACGAGATCGGGAAGCCGAGCGGCTCGACCAGACCGGTCAGTCCCCGCTCTTCGAGGACCGGCTTTATCGCCTTCAGTGCTGCGACCAGATCGTCGAAGGAAACCTTCGTCCCGTCGTTGAGCGGGCACATGACCAGTGCGGTTGCGCCGCTCGCCGCGGCATAGTTGGCCAATGCCACGGCTCGTTCCGGCAGATCGCCGGACCAGACGTTGAACGGATAGAGGGCGTTGATCGAGATGATCGTCACGCCCGCCCTGGCGGCCGCTTCCTTGACCGCAGCGGGCGATATGGTGCCGACGATGTCGGGAAGATCGTTACGGATCTCGACCTCGGTCAGGCCGAGGCTCCTGGCCGCGGCGAAGAACTGCTCAAGCGAGAGCTTTGGTGCGGTGATGTGGTTGATCGCAAAACGCATGACGAACCTCAGTTGTAAAGCGCCGGGCGGGTCGGCAGGTTGATGGCGACGGCCTGGCCTTCCTTCTCCTGCGCGGTGACGCAGGCGTCGGACGTGATGGCTGCCACGTAGCCGTCCCATGAGGTCGGGCCGGATGCGGTGCCTTTTGCGGCGGCGTGGATGAAGTCCTGCAGCTCGACGTCGTAGCTTGCGATGAAGCGATCCTTCCAGTCAGTCAGGATGTCGTTCTGCAGCTTGGCACCGAGGCGCATCTGGATGGCCATGGGCTCCGGCAGCCTGGCGATACCGTCTTCGCCGACGACTTCGCACTGGATGTCATAACCGTAGTGGCAGTTCACGAAGACCTCGACATTGATGATCGTGCCCCTGGCAGTCTCCAGAATGACGATCTGCGGGTCTTTCAGCTTGGCGTGGCTGCGGGCGGCCGAGCGCGGGAAGAGAACGCGGGCCGAGATATAGTCGTCGTCGAGCAGCCAGCGGAATACGTCGATCTCGTGGATCAGGGTGTCATGGATTGCCATCGGCGTCACATACTGCTCCGGAACAGCCGGGTTGCGATGGGCGGCATGAACGATGATCGGCGCGCCGATCCTGGTGTCGACGGCCTGCTTCAGGGCGACGTAACCGCTGTCGTAGCGGCGCATGAAGCCGACCTGGACGAGACGCTTGCCGTGCTCGACTTCGGCATCGACGATGCGCCTGGCGCCTTCCGCGGTCGTTGCCAGCGGTTTCTCGCAGAAGCAGGGCTTGCCGGCGGCGATCGCCGCCAGCACGTACTGTTCATGGGTCGCCCCCCAGGAGGTGACGAGAACCGCATCGACGTCGGAGGCCGCGATCAGGGCTTCGCCCGTGTCGTAGATGACCGCATCCGGCGCGATATCCTTTTTCACGGCTTCCGCGGACGCCTTGTTGACGTCGCTCAGCGCCACGATCTTCGCGCCGCCGAGAACGTGGTTGATGCGGCGCGCGTGGTCGCGGCCGATAGCGCCGGTGCCGATGACGCCAATTCTCAAAGTCATGGGGAGAGCCTCACTTCTGGTATTTGTCGATATATCTGTTGATCTCTGAGCACATGAAGCGCCCGGATTCGTCCGCCTTGTCTTCCCAGGCGAACACGCAGGACGTCACGATGCCGTCGAAGCCGATCTCGGCAAGCGTACCGAAGAAATCCTCCCACGGAACCTCGCCCTGGCCGATGTTGAGATGCTGGTGCACGCGGGCCTGGGTGCCGGGCGGATTGAGGATGTAGCGCAGTCCCGAGCTTGCCTTGTGATTGAAGGTGTCGCCGACATGGACATGGGCGAGGACATCTTTCGCCTCGCGCAGCATCGCCCTGGTATCGTCCCCGAAATAAAACGTATGGGGCGCGCAGTAGAGGAACCTGACGTTCCTCGAGTTGACCGTGCGGATGATGTCGAGTGCCGGCTGCAGCGTCTCGCACCAGTCCTCCGGATGCGGCTCGATATTGAGCTGGATGCCTTCGCGCTCGAAGATCGGCACCAGCTCTTCCATCGAGCGCCACCAGGCGTCTTCGCAGGCCTCGATCATCGAACCCGTGTGGCAGCAGTAGCAGGAGCCCTTGTCAGGATGCGGCCCGCGGCCGAATTCCGAATTCATCGTATCGACTTCGAGCTCGACGGCGATCTCGATCGCGCGCTTCCAGTGCTTGACGGCCGCCGTGCGTTCGGCCTCGTCGTTGGACGCCCAGCGATACATCGGGAGCAGCGACGCGATGCCGACCTCGGCCTCCTTCAGCGCCTTCTTCAGCATTCTGACACGCTCGGGAAACACGCGCGGCGCCTTGAACCATTCGAGGAAGTCTGCGCGCGGGCTAAGCTCGATCCAGTCGAAGCCAAGTTCCTTCACCTTGCGAGGAAGCTCTTCCAGGCTCAGATGTCGATGCATGAACGGGTCGATGGCGATCTTCATGGATGCCTCCTTTTCGTCTTGTACCTTGTCGTCCAGGGACAGTTGTTTGCGGGGCGCGGTCGCGAGAGGAGCCGGCCGCGCCCCTCGGGCAGCTACTTGGCGTAGCCGGCCATTTTCACCGCCGTCTGTACCGGGACTCGAAGGATGCCATGGTGACCGCGACACGCGTCTGGGCCAGCGCCGGGACGGCAAGAAGGCAAAACGCGGCTGTTGTGAGTAATTTTTTCAAGACAGGTTCTCCGTCGGCATATCAGCCGGTATTTCGATGTCATGGGAAAGAGTGCAAACGAGCGGCGGACCGCCCGTCTGTTCAGCTTTTCTTGACGCGCTTTCTCTGGCGATAGACGTCGGCGACAACGGCGGCGACAATGATCACGCCCTTGAGCATTTCCTGGTAATAGGCATCGAGGCGAAGGAAGGTGAAGCCGGAGATGATGACACCGAAGATCACCATGCCGATCATTGTGCCGATGACGGAGCCGCGACCGCCGGACAACGACACGCCTCCGATAACGGCCATGGCTATGGCGTCGAGTTCGTAGCTCATGCCCATGCCTGCCTGGGCGGTGAGACCACGGGAGGCAACGACGATCCCGGCGAGCGCCGACAGCAGGCCGGCAACAGCGTAGACCTTCACGGTGTGGCGCTCGACGTCGATTCCGGAAACGCGGGCGGCCTGTTTGTTCGCGCCGATGGCATAGGTGAATTTGCCATAGCGCGTATAGCGCAGGATGATATGCATGACTGAGGCCACAAGGACGAAGATCAAGATTGGCGCGAGCCCCTTGCCGATCGCCGCGAAACTGTCGGTCGGGAAGCTGATCGGCTGGCCCTTCGTATACCACTTGGCAAATCCACGCGCCGTGACCATCATGCCGAGCGTGGCAATAAACGGTGGAATCTTGCTGTACGCGATCAGGAGGCCGTTGATGGCGCCGCAGACCACGCCAACGAGAAGCCCGGCGAAAACCGGCACGACCACCGGAAGATCCGTCAGGCCCGGATAGAGAGCACGTTCGAAGGTGCCGACCTGCGCGAGACTCATCGAGATCATGGCAGTCGCACCAACGATCGAACCGGAACTGAGGTCAATTCCGTCGGAGATGATGACCTGCGTGACGCCGATGGCAATGATCCCGATGACCGAGACCTGCAGGATCATGATCGAAAGACGTTGGGTGTTTGCGAGGAAGCTCTGCCCTTGCAGTATCCAACCGAGTATCTCGAACGTCAGCGAAATCCCCACGAGAACCAGAAGAATGTTCAATTCCGCCGGGACACGGCGCCTTGCGCGGGTGACAGGAAGAGCGGATTGCGATGTCGCATTTGTCATGGAAATTTCCTTCCGCAATGAACGCTAGCGCGCAGCCAGGTTCATTATCTTGACCTGGCTTGCCTCGGCGCGATCAAGGAAGCCTGAAACGTGCCCTTCATGCATCACCATGATCCGGTCGCTCATTCCGAGGACCTCAGGCAATTCGGAGGAGATCATCAGGACCGCGACCCCCTGGGCGGCGAGCCCGGTGATCAACCGATGGATTTCCGACTTGGCCCCAACGTCGATCCCGCGCGTCGGCTCGTCGAGGATGAGGATGCGTGGTTTTGTCAAAAGCCAACGCGCGATCAAAAGCTTCTGTTGATTGCCGCCCGAGAGGTTCTCGACGGTCTCCTGAAGGTTCGGCGTCTTGACGCGGAGCTTGGCCGCCATCTCCTCCGATAGTCTTGTGACCGTCGGCTGATCAACAAAACCGGCCTTGACGTGGGAGCGCGTGATCAATGCGGATTGGATGTTCTCGAGGCAATTCAGCGTCAGGAAACAGCCCGTCTCCTTCCGATCCTCGGTGAGAAAGGCCAGTCCGTGAGCCATCGCGGCGCTGGGGCTGTCGATTTTCGCCGGGTCACCATCGATCACGATTTCTCCCGAAGTTGCCGGTCGAACTCCAAACAGCGCTTCTGCGACATTTGAGCGTTTTGAGCCCACCAGCCCGGCGAGCCCCAGGATCTCCCCTCGCCGGATCGTAAAGGAGATGTCATGAAAGACACCCGGGATTGTCAGGTTCTTGACCTCAAGAACGATGTCGCCGATCGGGCAGTCGATCTTGGGGAACATGTCCGTGATCTCGCGCCCTACCATCATGCGAATAATGTCGTCCCGCGTGACGTCTTTGGAGGAGTGCGTGCCGACATACTTGCCGTCACGGAAAACCGTGAACTCGTCGGCGATCTCGAAGAGTTCATTCATCTTATGGGTGATGTAAACGATGCCAATTCCGCGCGAGCGAAGATCGCGGATGATTGCAAAGAGGTGTTCGACTTCGCGGTCAGTCAGCGCAGAAGTCGGTTCATCCATGATCAGCACAGAAGACTCGTAGCTAACCGCACGCGCGATCTCGACCATCTGCTTTTGTGCGACTGTCAGCTCGGACACTTGCGCTCTGGGATCGAGAACGATGTTCAGGCGAGCGAAGAGCTCCTCGGTGATTGTGACCATCTTGGCATGGTCGATGAGGCCGAAACGGTTCTTCGGTTCACGCCGTATCCAGATATTCTCCGCCACGGTCATCCAGTTCATCAACTGGAGTTCCTGGTGGATCATCGCGATCCCCTGCTCCAACGCGTCCAGTGGCGACTTCAGCACCGTGGAGACACCACGGAGGCGTATTTCACCAGCATCTGGCTGATAAATCCCGGCGATGATTTTCATGAGCGTCGATTTGCCGGCGCCGTTTTCGCCCATCAGAGCATGCACGGTTCCGGGCTTGACGCGAAGCTGCACATTGTCGAGCGCCAGCACACCTGGAAATTCCTTTCGGATTCCTTCGATTGCAAGCAGGCCATCGACTTCCGTCGCCTCAAGCACCCGTTTGATTGCCGCAGCTGTTGTAGGACTGACCATGGCTTCTCCTCTCTCGCCTGTGAATTGAAAGAGGCGGCCATCCGCCTCTCTCGATGCTGCGAGCCGATTAGTTCTTGGCCTGGTAGTCCTTGAGGTTTGCCGGCGTGACGAGTTCGAAAGGGACGTAGACTTTCTTCTCGATCTTCTCGCCGCGGGCAATCTTGAGTGCGGCATCCACGGCGCCCTTGCCCTGCCCCGCCGCATTCTGAAACACGGTCACGTCGAGATCACCGGCAGCCATTGCAGCCAGCGCATCCTGCGTGGCATCCACGCCGGAGACGATAACGTCTTTCATGTTCTTGCCGGCAGCCTTCAACGACTGGATCGCGCCGATCGCCATTTCGTCATTGTTGGCGATGACCGCGTCGAATTGAACGCCGGCGGAGAGCCAGTTGGTCATCAGGTCGGCGCCCTGAGTGCGCGACCAGTTGGCGGTCTGCTCCTCGACGATCTTGATGAAACCGCAATCCGGTGTCGCGATCACATCCTTGATGTCTTGCGTGCGCATGCGGGCAGCCTGATTGGAGAGCTCGCCCATCATGACGACGGCCTTCGCTTCCTTTTTCCCGGCCGCCTTCAAGAGCCGGCACACTTCCTTGGTTTCGAGGGTCCCGGATTCTTTTTCGTCGGATGCGACGAATGCCTGCTTTTCGGGGAGCCGATCCACGTTTACCGGCATTCGGTTGACGTAAACCAGCGGAATTCCCGCAGCCTCGGCGGCTTGCGACAACGCAACGGTTGCGTCCGTATCGACCGGATTGACGATAATAGCATCAACGCCGGAAGCAACAAAGTTCTGGACCTGGCTGAGCTGCCTGCCGACGTCGTTTTGCGCATCCTCGACTTGCAGCGTAACGCCCTTTTGTGTCTTGGCGTAATCAGCCATGCCGTTTCGAAGGACGGTGAGAAAATTGTCGTCGAACAGCGCCATCGAGACACCAATCGTCTCGGCCGACGCCGTCGTCGCCAGCATGCTGGCGAAAGCTGCGATAATCAGGTGCTTCTTCTTCATTCCCATTCTCCTCCACAGATTATGAAACGTCCGGCCGCACGGGTCCCACGGCCTCGGCCAGTCATTGGGCAACAAGGCTCTCTGGCGAAGATCAAGATCTTCGCCACGGGCCAGCCAGGATTTAAAATAGGGGCGGCGGTGTGCCTCCTGTCTCCACCACCCGGCAGGACAATTTCCTAATGGAGGACCCTCGTCAACGCATCTTGACGGCCAGCCGCTATCAGCGCTGATAGAAACTAAGCATTAAAGCATGATGGAATCCATCAAACCATCATAGACTCTCAGGCACCCAAAGCTGCGCAGGAAGAAAACGCTGTCCGGGCGTTTCCGCCATGCCGTTTTCGATCGTATGAACCATGGTGGCGATCAGGTCGGTGCAAAGCTCCCGTAACGGTGTCTGAAAAACACCCGTAATTCGCCGCTCAAGCAGGGCCTGTCTGGATTCAGGGGTGAGTTCGTTGACGAGGCAGCCGATCTTTTCGCCCTTGTCCGTTTCCTGAAGAGCTTCGATCGCGCCTTCCATTCCGCCCCCGATACAATAGACGCCGACGAGGTCGTTATGGCGAGAAATCGCATCCATCAGCAATTCATAGGTCAGACGGCGCGTCTCAAGATTGATCAGGGCGTCCAGCACCTCGAACTCCGGCGCGTATTCCCGCATGTAACTGCGAAATCCGGTCTCGCGAAGCGAATGGCCGTGAAATCGATGTCCGCCCAGAAGCAGAAGCATTTTACCGGGAGAACACGACAGCTTGGACAGCACCCATGCCGCGGTCCGGCCCACTTTCATATTATTCGTGCCGAGATAGGCCTCGCGCACGCCTTGAGCGAAATCGGAAAGGAGGGAGAAGGTCGGAATACCCTTGGATTTTAGCGCGCTCACGGCTGATGTAACGTCATGATGGTCCGGTCCGATGGCGCCAATTGCCTGCACCTTGCCCTTCATGCCAAGCAGCAGGTCCGAAAGCTCGGCCGGTTCCCCTGATTTTGCAAATTGAACATGTATCTGGAGACGTCGATCCTTGACCGAAAGCGCTGCCGCCTCCAGCTCCTTGGCGAACGACTGATAGAAGGCATGGCGTTCCTTGCGTAGGATGAAGCCGAGATTATACGAGGGCAAGTCCGCCAGCATTCTCTGGCGAATGATATTCGTGGCGTGAAATCCGATCTTCTCCGCGGCGGAGAACACGCGTTTCGACGTCTCTTCGCGCACAGGCAAGCGCGCATTCAGCACACGATCGACCGTTGCAACGCTGACGCCGGCCGCTTCCGCGACGTCCGCAATTGTGGGACGCTTCATCGAATTCACCTCAGAGTCAGATGGAGTTTCATCACTATGTGACATAGATTGTCACGATAAATGAAAGAAGCCAATCAGGATCGCAAGATATCTGCGTTTGCTCTCGCGGCATGGTGAAGAACGATGAAGGCCTCTGCGACCTCGGATTTGATGAAAGGAAATCGATCCATTATTCCGACAACCACGCGGCATGGGCCTCGTGGGGATTGTTGAAATGCGATCAGGAAACGAGCTTCCCGGGACCGCATCCGCCGGCCGGACGCGTCGTCAATCCATCTCATACCGCGCTTGCGCGCATTCCTTTTCCTGTTCTGGCTGCAGTCGGATTGCAGAAGGTGAACCTCATCAAAGCGGCAATTCCGGCCAAGCTCCGCCGCGCCCTGATCACCGATGAAAACACGGCAGGCGTCCTTTTGCAGACCCGATAAGACAGTGGATGCCCTGACACATTTCCTGTCGGGGCATCCAGGCGATCAGGTGAGCGCGACAACCTGCCGATCCACCGGGAGATCGGGATCGTAGTGGTACTTCGCACTGTCATCGAGGAAATCATGCGAGTGAACAACCACTGAGCCGCCCTCAATGAAAACAATGGCATAAGCCGGCGGCTCCATGCTGCATGGGATGCCTCGTTCCAGCGCGAAGTCGAGCCAGGTCTGGTGGTTCAAGCCGCGCAGGGTCGAGAACGGGATGCCGTTCCAGCTCCCGCAAATCGGTCGATGGACATGGCCGAAGAAAATGTGACGGACATCATGCCCCTCCAGGAGCCGCCCCAAAACAAGGCCATCCTCCAGGATCAACTCGTCGACGGGGCGAAAATGCACGGGCAGCGGATGGTGGTGCATAAAGAGATAGACCGGACGGCCGGCGGCTTCCTTCAGCCGCGCGTCCAACCATGCCAGCCTGTCCGCGCAATATCGTCCCGCATGGCTATCGGCCCGATTGGTATCGAGGAACAGGAAGCACCCTTCCTCATTGTCAAGGACGGATTGGACGAAGCCGTGTTCATCGACCTCAATATCCGGAAACACACGGCGGAACTGCGTCCGATCGTCATGGTTGCCGATCAGCAGCCGGACAGGGACAGGAAAGCCCTCCAGCGCTTGCCGAAGCCTGACATAGGATTGCTCCTGACCGTGATGAGCAAGATCGCCGGTGATGACGCAAAGATCGGCATCCGGGTGATTCCTGCGGATGTCCGACAGGCAAGCCGCCAGACGCGCGCCCGGGTCATTGTCAAAAAGGGTTTCGTCCGCGGGCATCAGGTGGATGTCCGTTATCTGTATTATCTTCATTGGCAGTCCTATTGTCATATCAGTTGGGCGATTAGGCCCAGAGCCGCCGCGATGCGATCTCGGCTCCATGCACCAGGGATTCCAGCTTTTTCCAGGCAATATCCGGGTCGACGGTGTGAAAAGTCGCGAAGCTTGCGAACCCGCAATCCGTGCCAGCGATCACCCGCTCGCGGCCAACGAGGTTGGCGTATTGCTCAATGCGCTGCGCAACGACTTCGGGGTGCTCGATGTAATTCGTGCAGGTATCGATGACGCCTGGCACAATGATCTTGTCTTCAGGCAGAGCGGTTTCCTTGAACAGGCTCCATTCATGCGAATGCCTGGGATTGGCCGCTTCGAGCAACAGAGCCATGGGCTTGGCGGTGATGGCGATGTCGAAAATCTCGTGAAGGTCGATGTCGTGGTGGTGTGGAGATTCGTAATTGCCCCAGCAAAGGTGCATTCGCAGCCGGTCGGCGGGAATGTTGCGAAGCGCATGATTGAGCACGGCAACATGCAAAACGATCTCCTTGCGGAATTCGTCGACTTCCATCGGCTTTTCGCGGAAATGCCGCCCGAGGGCCAGGTCCGGGCAGTCGATCTGAAGCAGAAGGCCCGATGCGACGATAGCCTCGTATTCGTGCCTCATAGCCTCACCCAAGGCGTAGAGATACTCTTCCTGCGAAGGATAGAAGGTGTTCGGCATATAGTGCGCCATGATGCCCGGGGATGAGGCATTCATGAAAGCTTCCTCGGCAGAAGCCCCGGCCAGCGCCGCTTTCAGGTTGGAAAGATCCGCCTGAAGGATATCTCCTCCGATGTATTCGATCGGCCCCACACAGGCCGGGGTCTTTATATCCAGCACGATTTTTTTGGCGAAGTCTGGAAATTCAGCGAGTTCGGAAAGCGCCAACGGCTGATCGACGCCAGTCAAGCCGGTCAGGCGCTCTCGCGCATAAGTGGCATAGGCGTATTTGCTCATCTCGCCATCATCCACAACCGATATCCCCGCCGCCGCCTGCTTCAGCACGATGTCCATGACAGCTTCTGAAATCTCGTCGGGGAGAGACGCACGCCCTTCAGCGTCAAGCTCGTTTTTCTCCTTCGCGGCAATCTTCGCTTCAAGGGCCGCGGGGCGCGGCAGGCTGCCGACATGCGTTGTAAGGATACGATCCGTGCTGATCTGCATGACGTTTCTCCTGAAACTGGACCAATGATACTCGGCGCATCAGACCGCGGATGGCGAGGCGCTGACGGTGCGACCATAGTAAGTTCGATTGACGTCCCTGTGTCGTCGTATTAGTTGAACTTATATAATCGGCAGCAAAGGGCATTCTTCGTGAAGGTGAGCTCTCAACAGATCGCAGCGTTTACGGAAGTCTTCCGCCAGCGAAGCGTCTCCGATGCGGCATCGGTTCTGGGGATAACGCAGTCGGCGGTCACACAGCATCTTGCAAAGCTTGAGCAGCGGGTCGGGTCCACATTATTCATCCGCTATAGAACAGGTCTTGAACCGACGAAGGCCGCCCAGGAGCTTTTCCTCCTGACCGACCGCATCGATGTTCTGGAGAAGCTCGTTGCCGAGAAGGTCAATGCGTATAGCTCACTGTTCGACGGCAATTTAAGCATAATCGCAAATGCTCCTCGACCCGCCATGCCGCTGATCGCCCGGTTCAAGCAAAACCATCCTGGCGTGAAGGTGACCTTCGCGCTCCTCAGCTGGACAAAGACAATGGAAAGGCTGGCGGCACGCGACGTCGACATAGCCATCATCACCGAGCCTGATGAAATTCCCGGCATGTTTCAGCAGGAACTGACGCGAAATCCTTTTGTCGCGATGTTGCGATGCGAGCATCCGCTGGCGGCGCAACAGTCCGTAACGATGGCAGAACTCGCGAACGAGGTGATGATCCTTCCTGAAGATGGCTCGCTGACCCAGCGGGAACTGACGCGAGCCAGTTTGGCCAGTGGTATCCGCTTTGCCAATGCCATCCAGATGACCACATATGCAGTCATGAAGGAAGCCGTCCTGCACGGATTGGGCGTCGGCATTTTTCTCGAGGACAGCGTATTTCCTTCTCGCGAATTCGTTTTCCGACCGGTCCGAGAGCTTGAAAAAACCTTCGGAACCTATGTCGTGACGACGAAAGACAAGACGGATCTCAAGCTTGTCCGGGCTTTTCTCGACGAATGCGATGACAGCGTGCGCGCAATGGTTCCTGACCTGCAGAAATGAGGCAGCCAGCTGGTTGCCTCATTTCAGGATTGACCGATACTTTATCGGATAGGCAGGAGACGGCATCGGATAGGCAGGAGACGGCCGCGCCCCTGAAATCGGACGCGCCCGATGATCCTCACTTGCGCGGCAGCAGCGCCTGGACGTCCGAAGCCATGTCGGCCAGCACGGCCTGCGGCTCTTTCGCGCGGCTTCCATCCATGATCGACTGAAGACGGTCCTTGATGACGTCGGTAATCTTCAGACCGTTGTCGCCGGGGAAGGCATACCAGCCCGTCAGGTAGGCAAGCTGCGAAAGCGCGACCGCCTGATTGGGATTCTTTTCATAGAAGTCCTTCAACAGGTCGGCGGCCTTGTTGTTGGGGGCCATATATCCCGTCGTCTTGACCATGATTGCTCCGCCTTCGGGACCGGTCGCGAACTTCAGAAACTCCCAGGCAGCTTTCTGCTTTTCCTTGTCTTTGGAAGTGATGATGGCAACATTGCCGCCCGCCGGAAGGCGCGAGACGCCCGGCTTCAGATCCGGATAGGTTCCGGTCTTGAATTCGAACTTTGTACCGATCTGCCTGGAGATCGCGTTGACGCGCGCCGTCGAGGTAACCAGTATACCGAGCTTTCCGGCCGAAAATGCTGCAAACATATCGTTGGAAGACATGTTGGGCGACTTGGCTTCGGTCGCCAGCCGGCCAAGCGTGTCGATCGCTTTCTTTCCAGCCTCGTCGGTGAATGCCACCTTGGTTTCGTCGTCGTTGAGCATCGAACCGCCATAGCCGAAGTCGAGTGACTGCCACAGCCAGTTGCCGGTGATCGTCCACTCGACCTCCACCCCGTCGGCCTCGCCCTGCGACTGGATCTTCTTGCCAAGTTCGATGATCTCGTTCCAGGTCTTCGGCAGGTTATTTTCCTCGAGTCCTGCTTTTCTGACGAGATCCATATTGTAGTAGACGATCGGCAGCGAGATGGCGAAGGGAAGACCGTAGACCTTGCCGTTTGATGCTCCGGCCGCTCGCATGCCTTCATGATAGCCGGCCGCGTCGAAGTCCTTTTCGTTGGCGATGAAATCATCGAGCGCCACGGCCATGCCCTTGTCCGCAAGAACGCGAACGCGGTTCAGGCCCTGGAATGTCACATCCGGCGTGTTGCCGGTAATGCCTTCACGAAGAACACGCTGGGCGGCATCCTCATATTCCTTGTAAGCCGGGCGGAACTCTACGGTGATGTCCGGATGCGCTCTGGTGAACGCAGCGGCGATTTCCTTCTGGGTTCCTTCGAACAACTCCGCATAGGGATATTGAACGGTGATGGTGGTCTGGGCTGCAGCCATCGTTGCCGCCAGCGAAAACGCTGCGGCCAATACGGTCACTTTCATTCTGCTTTCTCCGATGCTCGGTGGGTTATTTGATGCCGGTGAAGGTCATGCCTTCGATGAACCGGCGTTGTGCGAGAAGAAACAAGGCCAAAAGCGGGGCGACAACGATTGTCGCTGCTGCCATCAGCGGACCGTAATTGTTGCCGGCCTCGGCATTTCGGAACGCCATGATGCCGAGAGGCGGCGTCATGTACCGGTCGCTGGAAATGACGATCAAAGGCCAGAAATAGTCGTTCCAATGCGCAACGACCGAAAAGATACCGAAGGCGGTGAGCGCCGGAACTGCGGCGGGCAGCATGACCCGCCAGACGATGGAGAGTTCCGACATCCCATCCATGCGCGCCGCGTCCACCAGATCGTCGGGGACACCCATGAAGAACTGCCGCAACAGGAATATTCCGAAAACGGAGATCGTAAACGGCAGGATCATCGCGCTGTAACTGTCAAGCAGACCGACGCCATAGAACAGGATGAAGAGCGGCACGGCGATGACATGGTATGGAATGAGCAGGCAGAACAGGACCATGCCGAAGGCGACTCTACGGCCGACGAAGCGCAGCTTGGCCAAGGCATAGGCTGCGGGAAGCGCGACGAGGGCCTGCAGAAGAAAGATCGCCGCCGTCACGAGCGCGCCATTGAGAAGATAGTATGCAAGCGGCGCCGCCGAGAAAGCTTCGGAATAGTTCTCGATGACGGCAAGCTGCCGGGGCCACCAATTGATCGTGCCGGAGAAAATCTCATCGGCCGACTTCAGCGATGTCGACAGCATGACGGCGAACGGAAGCAGCGAAAAGATGCCAAGCAGCAAAAGCAGAATGTGGCGCAGGGCTGCGACGAGGATATTGCTCATGCGGCTTCTCCCTGTCGGCCGGGATAAAGAAAGCGGAGAAGACCGATTGCAAGTATCAGGACAAGAAACACGACCGTGAGCGCAGCGGCCCTGCCGCTTCTGAGAAACTCGAACCCCTCCGCATAAACCGTGTAGAGAAGGACTTCGGTAGCCTTGTTCGGTCCTCCCTGGGTCAGCGACTGTACGGTGTCGAAAACCTGGAAGGACCGGATGCCCGAGGTGATGGCGACGAAGATTGTCACGGCCCCTAGCTGCGGCCAGGTGACAAGTGTGAAACGCGTCCAGGCGTTCGGTGCGCCATCGATATTTGCCGCGTCGTAGAGTTCGCGCGGAATAGTCGAAAGCCCGGCCATGAACAGAACCATGTTGAAGCCGAAACTCTGCCAGATGCCGATCACGGCGAGCACATAGAGAGCGAGACCGCTCTCCTTCAGCCAATTGTGCGGGGCAAGTCCCAGCAGTTTCATCACGGCGTTGGCGATGCCGAAGCTCGGCTGAAGCATGAATTCCCAAACTACGGCCATGGCAAGCAGACTTGCCATGACAGGCAGGAAAAATACCGTGCGGTAAAACGATTTGAACGAAGCGCTCGAGTTGACGAGCAGGGCGCTGGCAAGCCCCAGGCCCACTGAGCCGGGAACGACGATGGCGGAGTAGATCAGGGTATTCGAAAGTGACCGCCAGAAAGCATGGTCTTCAGCCAGATCTCGGAAATTGCCGAGGCCGATGAACCGAAGGCTCCGATCGCCGAGCTGATAATCAGTGAACGCAAGGACAATGATGGCCAGCAAGGGAAGCAGGAGAAACACTGTCGCCAGGATCGCCGCCGGCGCCAACAATGCGAGGCCGGCACGGTTCTGGCGTGCGGAAGCGCTCATCGGTCCGCCCCCAGTTTGAAGGCGCCGGCCACGCGGCGATTGTCGCACCCGAAGACATGAAGACGGCCCTCGTCGATAGCGATACCCAGACGGTCGCCGATCGCGGGGCGTTGATCCGCAGGATCTACTCTTACGACAATGGCCAGGCCATTCATGTCATCCGCACGGACCTGGACGAAGATGTCGGCTCCAAGGTTCTCGATGTGACAGACGACGCCGGAGATGACGCCCTCGCCCCTCCCCACCAGGCGCGCGGCCTCGGGCCGAAAGGCTGCATGAATGCCATTGGGATGCAGACCGGCGGCGCCAGCGCCGATCGAGAGCCTTCCTCCATCGCCAAGCAAGGCAGCCACGACATTGATCTTGGGGCTCCCGATGAATTCCGCGACCCTGAGATCCTCGGGCATTTGATAGATCCGATCGGGGGTGTCGACCTGCAGGACTTCTCCGCCCATCATGACTGCGATCCGGTCGGACATCGTCATCGCTTCAGCCTGGTCGTGGGTGACGTAGATGAACGTTGCCCCGAGTTGGCGGTGAAGGGCGGCTATTTCCCCACGCGCCTGAACGCGCATCTTGGCATCCAGATTGGACAGCGGCTCGTCCATGAGAAAGGCGCTCGGTTTACGCACCATGGCCCGCGCCAATGCGACGCGCTGGCGTTGCCCGCCTGAAAGAGCCGAAGGCTTGCGATCGCGCAGACCGGCGATAGACAGCGCATCGCACACGGCTTCGACCTCTTTGGCGATGTCGCGGCTTTTCGTCCTGCTCCCGGGCAGGAAGGAACCAAGGACCGAGCGCTCCAGCGTCGACATCCGGCGCATCTTCAGGGGCACCGCGATGTTTTCTGCCACCGTGAGATGCGGGTAGAGAGCATAGGACTGGAATACCATGGCGAGATCGCGGTCACGCGGGCGCACCTTGTCCACCGGCCGGCCATCCAGCAATATGTGGCCTTCGCTCTGCTCCTCCAAACCCGCGACGATCCGAAGCAAAGTCGATTTGCCACAACCCGATGGCCCAACCAGCGAGATGAATTCGCCGTCGCGAATATCGAGGTCGATCCGCTTTAAAATAGTGGCATCGCCAAATGCCTTGGCGACGGATTTGATTGCGAGCCCAGCCATGGAAATGAACCGTCCTGAATTCGTGACGGTCGGCGTATAGGGCGTTTTACTCACATGGAAATGACCGAATATTATCTGCAGTTATCGCGCCATTAGCGAAGACGACTTCTACACCGTTCACTTGCCGAAAATGCGCTGGGTCGAGGAGTGGCTTGCTGTAATCGGTGGCTCCGTGCGAAGGCAAGGTTGCATCTGCACCCCGGCTGTAAAGCGGCATAGGTAAACTGGGTACGAGATGTCTCGTATTGCCCTTGAACGGATGCGAACCGTCAACTGTACCTTCGCGTTGTCAATTGGCCGGACCGGAAATCGCTTCCCTTCAGGTCATGCATTGCAACCGCCTCATGATCTTCAGATCCTGTGCATCTTTCAAAGCTTTTATTCGCGCCGTCGCTTCATCGAACGACGCGGCTGGCGGACAGACAGGCGTGGTGTATGGTTTACCCACACTTTTACCGATGTATTTTTCAAACGACAGCGACCGATAAAGCGTTGGATCGGCAGAGGGATCGAACAGAGGCCGATACCCCAGGCTCAAATAGAGCCCAACCGCCTCAGGCTGGCGGAAACCTGTCGAAAGGTAGACCCTGACGTAACCTTGATCAACCGCGCTGTCCTCAAGAGCGAGGACAATCCGGCGCGCCAAGCCCTGCCGCCTCAAGATCGGGTCCGCCCATATGCGCTTGAGCTCAACCGTCTCGTCGTCATGGCTCACGAAAGCGCCTCCTGCGATAGTCCGGCCATCGCGTTGCAAGAGGAGGAAATCACCGAGTGGCGGAGCATATAGGGCTTCGGGATATTGTAAGATTTGCGAACGATTTCCATCCGGATGCTCAATCTCGCCATAGCGTTGATCATGCTCCTGCATGAGCCCGTCAATGAGCGGTCGAGCAGCCGGATGGCGCAAAGACGATCGAATTAAAAGGTCAGCCATCAGATACTAACGGGTCGCCTCCGCCGCGCTGAACGTCGATGTCACGCGCAAGGATGCGGAGAAACGCCTGTAGCTTTCTGGGGAGTATCGTACCGCCAGCACGATCATCGCCAACGAGCCTATCGTCATCACCAGCCAGACACGGCTGAGGTCCGCGAGAGAATCCCGCACCGCTCCGGCAAAGAGAGGAACGAAGCTCGCCAGGATGTAACCTCCCCCTTGAACGAAAGAGGTGAAGTTCCCGGCAGTGGTCGGGTCATCGACATGATCGATCGCCACGATGATCGACAGCGGAAACAGAATGCCGATACCAATGCCGAGCAAAGCCATCGCCACATAAGCCAGTTCTACGGGCCACTCATAAAGAACAATAAAACCGAGCGCCGTCACCAGAAGCGAAAACACCAGCGGTCCACGGCGATCCGGGAAACGATGAATGAAGGCGGCGACCCCGAGAGCCGTGACCGCTTCGACGACGGTGAGTACCGAAAGCAGCAGACCGGCATTGCTTCGTTCCACGCCCCGTTCGAGATAAAATGGCGGAATCCAGGCCATGGCGAGCATGAAGGCCCCTGTGCCGACGCCGAAGAAGACCATAAGGGACCAGCAACGGGCACTACGCCAGAAGGACGGTGCGCGTATACCTGCCGCCGGTGCGTTGACGGCGCTTTCGCTGGTGGCGTGGCGGGAGGAAACGCCCCATAGGAGGGCGGCGACCAAGGCCGGAGCACTCCATGCGGCGAGCGTTCCGAACCAGCCTATGGCGTCGCTGATTCCGGCCGCCGTGCCGGCAGCGATCGATGCGCCGACAACGATGCCGGTTGAATAAAGCCCAATGATCCGGCTCGTAGAACCACCAAAATTACGCTTGGCAAATCCCGGCATGAGCGATTGAACCAGAGTGATGCCGACGCCCGCTCCCACGGCGGTGACCAGCAGGCCCGCTCCAGAAGGCAGCCAGTATCGTGCCAAGCAGGAGAGGGCAATAATCAGGACACCGATGGCGATGCCCCCGCGCTCGCCGAGCGCCGCCCGTATCTGCCTCACATAGATGGCGCCAACCCCCATCAGAAAGACAGGGATTGTGGTCAGCAGCCCGACGACCGTGGAGTTGATGCCCGTATTTCCAATGATCTGTGCGACCAAAGGCCCGATGGCAGCGACGGCCGGGCGCAGATTGATCGAGACCAGGAAGATCGCGATCGCCAGCAATATCGGCGAAGCCTTTTCTGACCTATCGGACATGACGCGTTTCCTTTGCTTCTTCGCTTGCGGTTGACGCCGCCGCGTAATCGGGGATCTTGATAAGCTCGGCGCTACGGCGGTCGATGTCCGGAATAAACACGGTCTCGTTCCAATCCGCCGGTGCCACCGGCCGCAAGGCGATCGACACGGCGCCGGAAGCACAGCCGAGCGTTTCGACCAGGGTTCGGGTAACGACATCGGCCAACGACGCCTTGTTCGCATCCGTTAAGACCGTGTCGAAATACTTGATGATGACATGTGGCATGGGCCTAGACCCTTTCCGCTTCACGTTGTTCCGAACGAGGAGGCTGCCACGCGGGGGCATGACGCCGGATCGCCTGAACGAGTTCCTCGACCCCACCCTGTTTCAACAATTCGTAATGGTCCGGCGAAAGCGGAACGACGCTTGCTGGTTGCCTGAGCATCCCGACCGCTTGCTCCAGGAAGGAGAAATTGTCGCCTCGGGCCTTGAATAGTCGAACAGGCGCAAGCAACTCCCGCTCCTCCATCTGCAACCCGTATTCCGGTGTATAGGTCTGGGCGACAAGCCTCGTGATCCTCGCAATCACGCCGATGTCGAGATCCGGTTTTTCGGCCGCGACAAAGTCGACAAACGCCTTTTCATCTCGGACGGTCGCAACTACCGAAGCCACCCGCTCCGGTGCTATCGTCTGGAAAAAGACCGAATAGAGAATGGTGAGGAAGGATGCACCGCGGAACAGAGTTGCTATGTCGCCGCGAACGGGGTCGCCACCCGGTAGCTGTGGAGAGCCGGGAGCAATGAGGATCAGCTCGGCCACCTCTTCGCCCGCCTGTTCAAGATGCCAGGCCGTCTCGTAAGCGACGCGGGCACCAAATGAATAACCCCAGAGCGTATAAGGCCCTTCCGGTTGGATGTCGCGGATCAACAAGGTATCGCGCAACGACATCTCGTGGATTGAATGGCAGATATTTTCGCCGGTGTTGACGCCAAGGGCCTGTACGCCGAGGAAGGGACGCGGCGTCCCGAGTGCGTTCACCAGGTGGCGCAGATTCATCGGGTAACCGCCGAGGCCGGGCCAGCAGAAAATAGGTTTGCCGCTGCCTTTCTTCAGGGTGACGGCGCGCGAAACGGCGTTGCGCGCTCCATCCGCGTCCAGCCGCCGGGCGAGATGTGCGATCGTCGAGTCCTCGAACAACACCTGGACTGGCAGATCAACGCCGAGCGTTTTGTTGATGCCGAGCACCAGTTGTACCGCCATCAGCGAGTCACCGCCGATCTCGAAGAAATCGTCATGCACCGAAATATCGTCGATACCGATTTCCTTGCTCCAGATATCAGCCAGTTGTTCCTCAGTCTGGTTACGTGGCGCGACGATTTCCCTCTCGCTGTCGCTATCCTGGAACTCCGGCAAGGCTTTCAGAGCGTTGACATCGACCTTGCCGGAGGCGCTGTGCGGCATCCTGGCAATCAGGGTGATTTTGCTAGGCACCATATAGTCCGGCAAGGTCGCCTGGAGGTCTTTTCGGATCAGCTCGGCCGGACCTTCCATGTGGACGCTGTCCTCGTGCATGCCCTGATGGGCCTGCTGCTCCGCGCTGATCTTGCCGAAAACGGCCGTGTAGCAGGCGTCTGCTTTTACGCCGCGTTCGGCCAGGATATCGCGAAGTCGCACCACGGCTGCGAGATCGTTGCCTGACTTCGAGCTGTAGCCGGAGGACATGGCGCCGATACCGCAGTCATTGTGCTGTACTCTCTGCAACGCCCGCCCAAGATCGATATAGGCATGCCAGCTGTCGGGGTTGCGGCTAACCATCGAGATCATCCCGCTGGCGCGTTCATAAACACGTTGGTTGATGGCGATCACATGCCGCGGTTCGAGAATATGTCGGGAGAACGGTACGAGAGCGCCGTCACGATGGATATACTGCCCCTGTGCAAGTCCCGCGATGCGGTCGCCATGGGTCTGCAGATAGAAGTCCAGCGGGATCTGCGTCTGCCGCTCGTCGTGGGCAACGATATCGTAGGCGGCGAGATAGGTGTGGCCTTCCGCGCAATCGAAATGTTTCATGGCGTCGGGTTCGGCATGCCCGGCGCCGACACCGAGACCGTATTCGGGCAAGACATGATCGAGCAGGCCGAGAATGTGACCGGTTTCGAACTCGAGCACCTCACGAATGTTGTTCTTGTAGACCGGCTCGATCGCCTTGGTCTTGCCGACGAAATGCAGCCGCAGTCGCGGTTCTGCGACCACAGCCGGAGAACCGGTTCGGATAAGTTCATGTCGGGCGGGATGGTAATAATAGAAGCCGGCATCCAGCCCGGCGACGCCTGACACTTCCAGATAGATTTGAGTGGCGTAGAGAGCGCCGGGTGATGCATAGGCCAGTTTGGGCAGCAACCGTTCAGGACTGGTGAACTGGCCGAGATTACGCAACAGGGAACCAAGCGTCTCGGCTGTCAGATTGTTCAGCCCCTTTGTTTCGACCGGCTTCCGCTCCGGCAAGGCAAGAAGGTCAAGAAGGTTGTCAACGGTGGTCTCGCCTCCTTCGAAGAAGCGATAAGTCTTGCGGGCGAAGGCCAGCTGTCGCTGGGCGGGCGTGGCCTCGGCGCCTGCAAGCTTGATCGTCACACGTCCCCTCAGTTCATCGGGAGTACGCAAGCCGCCATCCGAGAGCTGGGCGCGGACCTGCAACCGGCTCTTCTTGCTGCGATGATGGGATTCGGCATTGCCCTGATCCATCAACTGCGCCTCACGCGGATTAAGCTCGATGCCGGCGGCAAGCATCGGTTGTTGCGTGCGGGGATGCGGTTTCACGAAAACACCGGCGGACTTGACCCAATCATGGTTTTCGATCGCGACCCTGATTTCGTCGAGTTCGATGCGATAGCCACGAAACTTCACCTGATTGTCGGCACGTCCCTGGAATATGAGGACACCATCCCTGCTCCTGTGCACGAGATCACCAGTCTTATAGAGACGGGTCGGAATGCCTTTCGCGCGATCGAACCAATGAATGAAACGTTGGTCGGTGAGATCTTCGCGCTTATGATACCCTTGGGCAAGTTGCGGCCCGCCGATGTAAAGTTCACCGGGCTCGTCATCGCCCGCTTCCTCGAGCGTATCGTTCAGGACATGGCAGGTCGTGTTGGCGACCGGCAGACCGATAGGGATGATGTCGGCTGCGGTTTCGAGTGTCGCCGGATCGACGGTGAAAGACGTGGCGTTGATCGTGCATTCTGTTGGACCGTAAAGATTGACCAGCCGGCATCCTGGCCGCGCCTCGAAAATGCGGGCGGAGAGCTTACGGGTAAGAGCCTCGCCACCACTGAACACCTGGGTCAGTGTCGTGCATTGAGCGAACTCCGGAACATCGACCAGCGCCTGAAGCAACGTCGGAACACCCTGCAGCATGGTGACGCGATGTTTGCGGATCTGCTCTATGATCGCCGGAGGGTCACGGTAGACTCCCGACCGCCCCATGACGACCTGCGCTCCACATGCTGCCGCCAGCAGTTCCCATTGTGCTGCATCGAAGCTTGCCGGCGTCTTTTGGAGAATGATCTCACCGGCACCGAGTTGCTGCTCGCTTTGCAGCCACGCGAGCTGGTTGAGGATCGCAGTTTGCGAGATGCCGACGCCTTTCGGCGCGCCGGTTGTTCCCGAAGTGTAGATCATGTAGGCCAGATCGGAGCCGCGCACCTCAGGCGCGACAATTTCGTCCAAGCTGTCGACAGGGTGGATACTATCGGACAAGCTGTCGATTGCGACGACCTGGACGCCGGGCAGGATCATCGCCGTCAACTTGTCGCGGAGCTTTTCCTGGGTAACGATCACGTTGATCCCGGCGTCGCGGATCATGTAGGTCAGCCGATCGACCGGATAGTCCGTTCCGAGCGGCAGGTATGCCCCACCGGAAAAGAGAATGCCCCACAGGCCGACCATCATGTCGGCCGAGGATTCGACGAAGAGACCGACGGGCGCTCCGGCATCCACGCCCGCTCGTTTCAACTCATTTCCGATCCTCGCGGCGGCTTGTGCCAGATCGCGGTAACGCAAGGCGCTTGTGTCGTCAGATACGGCAATCTCATCGCCGCGGCACCTCACCTGATGCAACAGAAGCTCCACGAGCGATCTGGGCGGTTCCACGGAAAATGAGTGTAAAGGATCGAAATCCCGGGTCTGTACCGAGATTGGAAGGCTCGATGAAGTGGTCATTGACGGCTCCTGACAATAGTTATGGAACGATTGTTACACAATTCATGAGGCAGTAGCGGGCGATCGCGTTGGGGTCGCGCGTGAATGGTCAATGTGAGCAGCAAGGTTGTCTTCGAGAGAACGACAAGGCCAACCCTAGTCGAAGGGCTTAGCAGTGTTCGTAAAGCACTCCTCGGTTTGGGATTGGATCGGTGATGCCGCAACTGCGCAACGCGTGCCAATAAAGCACGGCATTATTGGCAATGACGGGCTTATCAACCCATTTCTCCGCCACATGAGCGAAAGCGGCCATGGGCACGTTTGTGCCAACCTGAACGATTGCCTGGACGTCAGGGCGGTCGACAGTCAGCACCGCATCCCTCAGGTCCGCCACCGTGACGTGGGAGATATTTGATGGAGTACGGCCGCCCAATCCGTGGGTGGCGATGACTTCGATCCCGCTATCGGTGAAAAAACGAGTAACCGGCTCATCACCAAGTTCCAGATAAGGTGATATCAACCCGATGCGTCGTAAGCCACCGAGAGCATCGAGCGCGGCGGTGATGGCGTCCGCGCTCATGACGATCCTGGCCCCGCCCCCGACTGCGGACAATTCCTGCTGCAGAGCTTCGTGGGCCTGTTGTCCCTCCCAGTAGCCGTCCGGGGATACGGCCGCGATGATTGCACCCAGACCGCAATGACGAAGACTGCGGACCGCATCGGGCGTGGAGCGGCGAATGTCTTCTATGACTTTGTTGAAGCCCGTTTGATCGGCAAGCGAGTCATCATCGATCCCGATGCGGGCAATGTGGTTCGTCACCTCGAACGGGCGCATGTCGTCCATCTCGGGCTGCGCCGATGTATTCGTTGACGGGATCGCTATTCCAATCCGAAGACGCCTTCCTAAAAAGTTGCTCACACATCCCTCCTGAATACCGTCCGGAGCCAGTCGAAGAGAGGCGACCGCGCAGACGCAAAATCTCGAGAACCTTCCGTCATTGAGATGGACGGAAGGCCTTTGCAGGGTTTCGTGGCGCGATGGTGCAGGGTCACAACCGGCGCTACGCTGGTCGACGCAAGACACCTTACACCCGAATGCTATCTACCGATCAATTACTCGCATTGGTTGATTTTCATAAGCGGATCAATTCAATGCTGCATTGCAGTTATGGAACGGACATTCCTTAACAGTCAAGACGATTTATTCGAATCTAGAGAAATTTTCTCCTCCCCCGGCCGTGCCCGCAGCCGAAAATCCAATACTTTACGTATATATTGTCAGAATTTTGTAATAAATTTCCGTTTTCATCCCGTAATTCGGGACATGCATTTTACCCATAAGCGTTGGCCCGGAAATTAGTTTCCACCGCGAGAATACCATATTTCTAAGTTAATGTTCTCTCAAGTTTATCCGGATGCGGCCGGTATAAACATATCTTAGCCGGCGGAAAAGAATCGTATCGCCCTGCAGCATGACAGCTCTCTGATGTGCGGCAATGGATTGACACTAATTCAATCAAGGGTCGCTTTCTTCATCTTTGGATATTCGCGGAGAGCGCGTAGGCATTGACAGTCAGGGGCACAATGTTATGGTATGATCGTTCCAGAAGGAGATGGCACTTTGGCTCGCCCACGAGAGTTCGACGAGGATCAGGTTCTGGACGCCGTAATGGAGACCTTCTGGCGGCACGGCTACGAAGGAACCTCGGCACAAAATCTGGTCGACGCCACCGGTCTCGGGCGCGGCAGTCTTTACGCAGCATACACCAACAAGGATGGCCTGTTTGAACAGGCACTGCTGCGCTACCGGAAGCGTGCCGAAGGACATGCCGATCAGCTCCGGCAAAAAGGGTCGCCCAAGGAGCGCTTGCGTGCCCTGATGACGGATATCGTCGATGCCGACTTGAAGGCAGCGGAACGGCGCGGTTGCCTCGCGACCAATAGTGCAATCGAAATGGCGGGACGGGACCCGCGCGTGGCCGAACTCGTTCGCCAGAACTTCGCCATTTTAACCCGCGGGATCGAGGAGACGATTCGGCGCGGCCAGGTAACTGGAGAAATGCGTCCGGAAGCGGATGCGTCCGCCCTGGCGCTGTTTGTGTTGAACGCGGTTCAAGGACTGCGGGTGCTTGCCAAAACCACGCGGCAGCAAGATCGCAAGAAGCTCATCGCCATCATTGACCACACACTGGCGGCTATAGCCTGATCCACCTCTTTTTTGTTCAATTATGGAACGAACGTTAAATAAATCCAAGGAGCAGACCATGACAGACCACCCATCCGCTCGAACTTCCCGTGTCGCCGTACTCGGGACTGGCCTTATCGGCGCCGCGGTCGCCCGCAATCTTGCTCGAAAGAGCTTTGACGTTCGCGCCTGGAACCGCACCTCGGATAAAGCGAAAGTATTGTTGGCGGATGGGGTCAGCGTCCATGACACTGCGTCCGAAGCGGTCCGCGATGCCGACATCATCGTCACGGTGCTGAAGGATGGGGCGGCCGTGAGCGAAGCCATTGGAGCGGCGCAACCAGGTATCGCCAAGGGAACTGTCTGGCTCCAGCTCAGCACAGTTGGCGTCGGGTCGATCGGCACGCTCTCTGCGTTCGCCGAAGAGAACGGTCTCGTTTTCTACGATGCACCGGTTCAGGGAACGCGTCAGCCAGCCGAACAAGGCAAGCTCGTCATTCTCGCCTCCGGGCCGGAAAACGAACGACCTCTCGCACAATCCGTTTTCGACGCTATCGGGCAGCGCACCCTTTGGATATCGGAAAAGCCGGGCGCCAGCAGTCGCCTGAAGCTCGCTCTCAATGCTTATGTCTTTGCGCTCACCCACGGTACGGCAGAGACGCTGGCAATCGCCAAAGCGCTCGGCATCGACCCCGCCTTGGTGATCGAGGCGGTGACAGGCGGTCCGCTCGACAGCGGCTACTTCCAGGGCAAGGCTGCCGCCATCCTCAGGAGCGACTACACCACCAGTTTCTCGGTTGACAACGGGCTGAAGGATGCTCGCCTGGTGGTGGATGCACTTGCTGGAACCGCCATTCATATCGATCTCGCCGCGGCCAGTCTTGCACGTTTCCAGCGTGCGGCTGATGCCGGCCATGGCGGCAAAGACATTGCTGCGTCGTTCCTTGCCTGATCGGTGCTCCCATGACAGTCTCAGACACTATTCAAAGGGCGTCGCCAGAGACCATTGTCCTGCCAGACCGATTACCCGTCGGCCAATTGCTCGCCTTTACCGTTGCCGGTTTCCTCGCCATCATGACCGAAAACATGCCTGCCGGGCTGCTGCCGCAGATTGGTGCTGGCCTGGGAGTGTCCGAAGCGGTGGCCGGGCAGACCGTGACGCTCTATGCACTCGGCTCGGTCGTCGCGGCCATTCCCGTCATTGCCGCGACCCGCAGCTGGAACCGCCGCCCGCTGTTCCTGCTGGCGATCGTCGGCCTCTTGATATTCAACACGACAACGGCCGTCTCGGCACATTTCGGGCTGACGCTTGTCGCGCGCTTCATTGCTGGCATGGCGGCCGGTGTCGTCTGGGGGCTGGTTGCAGGATACGCCAGGCGTCTGGCGCCGCCACATCTGCAGGGCCGGGCGTTGGCAATCGTCGGCGTCGGCCAGCCGATCGCACTTTCGCTTGGAGTTCCGCTCGGCGCATGGCTGGGCAGCCTATCCGATTGGCAGTTCGTCTTCTGGATCATGTCCGCGGTTGCGATGCTTCTCATCGTCTGGGTGCGTCTCGCAGTGCCGGATTTCCCGGGTCAAGCACGGGACCAACGCCTGCCCGTGCGAAAAGTCCTCATGATCCCGGGCGTCCGGCCGGTATTACTGACGCTGTTCGCCTGGATTCTCGCGCACAACATCCTCTACACCTACGTCGCTCCCTTCCTCGCAACGACAGCGACGGACTTGCGGATTGACGTCATTCTGCTCACCTTTGGCATCTCGTCCGTCATCGGTATCTGGGGGACCGGCCTGCTGGTCGACCGATACCTGCGCGGCCTGTCGCTGCTCAGCCTCCTGGCGTTCGTCGCCGCCGCACTTCTGCTGGCAGTGGCGGCGGGATCTCCGATCCTCGTGCTTATCGGCGTGGCAATCTGGGGCCTTACATTTGGGGGCGCCCCGACATTGCTGCAAACGGCCCTTGCCGACTCTGCCGGAGAACAGGCGGATGTCGCGCAATCCATTCTCGTTACCGTGTTCAATTTCGCAGTCGCGGGCGGCGGCCTGGTCGGCGGGATCATCATTGGCGATGTCGGCGCCGCCACGCTGCCGTTGGCATTGTTGCCTCTCGTGATCATCGCATTGCTGACAGCATGGCGCGCCAAAGCACACGGCTTCCGCCCTGGCAAACGGAGCGCATGATCCCCGACCATGCTCGCGACAACAGAGCGGAATATATCCGAACATGTTGCCTGAGACTCGTTTGCGCGGAATGCCCGCCTCGCCAATGCCGACATAGCCGTTGTCGGTCCCGACTTTGGGAAAGAGATACGGCCCTGCGGCTTTGGTTCGAATACTTGAGATAATTCATGCGCTCTCCTTGATCCATTCCTCAAGGAGCGGCTTACTTCTGCGTCAAATGATCATTCAAGAAGTGATGTTCGACATGCTTCAGGAGCCGCCATATGCCTGATGTACCGTCATAACATGCGTCATCACGCATGAGCGCGAAAGCGAAGCGTTGACGACGCCAGGGACTGGCGTCGCCAGGAGCCGGTTGTATCAGCGACTTCGAAAGGCTCATCGCATCTCGCCCGGAACGGAGGGCTGCCCTCATGTAATTTAAGGCCGATCGATTGCGGCCCAGGCAGTGGTGTTTTTGAGTTGACATCGCAACTACTTTGAAGATTAATGATCATCGAGTTGTGAACACAACTCGTTATGCGATGACGCCGGAGGAGCGGCGTGCACGCATGGAAGTGGTTTGGGAGGATCACGATGAACATCTTCAAGCGCGCCGCCCTCACGGCGGCGATGGCGACGCTTTGTGCCGGCGCCTGTTGGGCGGACACCATCAAGGTCGGCGTAATCGCCGAGTTTTCCGGCCCGTTCGCCATGTACGGCAAGCAATACCGTGAGGCGATCGAGGCCTATGTCGCAAAGCATGGGAAGCAGGCGGGCGACCACACCATCGAATTCATCTACAAGGACGTCGGCGGCTCCAATCCGGATGTCGCCAAGACGCTCGCCCAGGAATTGCTGATCCGCGAGGAGGTGGATTATCTGGCGGGCTTCACGTTCACGCCGAACGCCCTTGCCGTGGCACCGCTGATCGACCAGTCCGAAACGCCGACAGTCATCTTCAACGCAGCCACCTCTTCGATCAACAAGGGGTCGCCGTATTTCCTGCGCTCCAGCTACACGCTCTGGCAGGTCACTGCGCCGCTGGCCGATTGGGCCTACGATCAGGGTCTCAAGACCGTGGTGACGGCCGTCTCCGACTACGGTCCCGGCATCGATGCGGAAAAAGCTTTCAAGGCCGCCTTCGAGAAGAAGGGCGGCAAGGTCATCGACGCGATCCGCATGCCGGTCGCGACCACCGATTTCACTCCGTTCATCCAACGGGTGCGTGGCCAATCGCCAAACGCCGTGTTCGCATTCCTGCCGGGCGGCCCGCCAACCTTCGGCTTTACCAAGACTTATAACGAAAACGGTCTCGCCGCGGCGGGCATCCGTTTTCTCGGAACGGCGGAAACCGAGGAGTCCAACCTTCAGGCGCTGGGCGATGCCGCTATCGGCCTCACCACGGCCTTTCACTACTCCGCCGCTCACGGCAGCAATCTCGCCCGCGAATTCAATGAGACGCTCAGGGACAGGTTTTCCGGTGCGATCGCAAATTGGGCATCCGTCGGCGCCTATGACGGCACGCATCTGATCTACGAGATGGCAAAGGCTGCGGGAAGCGACGGACCGAAGGCCCTGGAGGCCGTGAAAGCGCTCAAGTGGGAAAGCCCGCGCGGGCCGCTGGAGATGGACCCGGAAACCCGCACCGTCAGACAGAACGTCTACATTCGCGATGTCGAACGGGACAAGGATAGCGGCCTGCTCGTCAATCGTGAAAAGGGTGTGATCGCCACCGTCGGCGATCTCGGCTGGAGCCAGTAAGGTCGCCTTACCGGCCGTCGATGCCGGATGCCGATCCAACACCAAACAGCAGGGAGTTCACGCCGTCAGGGCGCGAACGATACCCCGCTGTCTTCAAGGATGGGATAATGCCGCTTCTCCTCAACATCGCCGTCGACGGGATAGCCTATGGGATGATCCTGTTCATGATTTCCGTCGGACTTTCCGTCACCATGGGCCTCATGCGGGTGATCAACCTTGCGCATGGTGCGTTCGCGCTGATCGGCGGCGCGCTGGCGCACGCGTTCACCCTGAAGGCGGGCCTCGGTTATCTCGCCGCCGTCCCGTTGGCGATTGTCCTCGTGGTGCTGATGGCACTGGCCTGCGAACGCTTGCTCTTCCGTCGCATCTATAGGCTCGGCGAATTGCAGCAAGTCCTTGCGACGATTGGCTTGACGTTCATGGTGATCGCCGTGGTCAGCCGGCTGCTCGGGTCCAGCCTGCTCGCCATCCCGCTACCCGGCATTCTGCAACAGTCCATCGACCTCGGCTTTCGTGTGCTTCCGCTCCATCGTCTCCTCGTGATCCTTTTGGGGGTGGCCGTGATCACCGCACTCTACCTCGCCATCGAACGCAGCCGTTTCGGCGCCCGGCTGCGCGCGGCTGTCGACAACCGGAACATCGCAAGCGCGCTCGGCATCAATACGGATGCGACCTACGCCGCGACCTTCTGTCTTGGCGCAGGGCTTGCCGCGCTCGGCGGCATTCTCGGCGCCGAGCTTCTGCCGATCGATGCCTACTACCCCCTGCGGTATATGGTGCTCTTCCTGATCGTCGTCTCGGTCGGCGGCCTGGGTTCCATTTCCGGCTCCTTCGCGGCCGCAATTGCGCTCGGCATCCTGGAGACGGCGTCGCGGTATTTGATCACCGATGTCGGGACCATCGTCTTTTTCGCCATCGTCATGGCGCTGCTCGCCGTGCGCCCTGCCGGCCTTCTGGGAAAGGCGTAAGATGAGCACTCAGGACCTCGCACTCCCCAGATCCCGCTTGCGCTCAGCCCGTTTCCCGCTGCTGCCGGAAGCCGCGATTCTGGCGTTGGCCGTCAGCGCCTATTACGTCTTCCCATACGATCTGGCGCTGATCACGCGCTTTCTGGTCATGATGCTGTTCGTGCTATCGCTGGATCTGGTGCTCGGTTATGCCGGCATCGCGACGCTCGGGCATGCCGCGCTTTATGGAACAGGCGCTTATGCCGCCGGCTTGTTTGCCGTGCATGTATCCGGCAATCCCGTCATCGGGCTTGCCGTCGGCGCGGCAGCCGGCGGCCTTCTTGCCTTCGTCTCCGGCCTGCTGCTGATGCGCGCCCACGGTCTGACGCTGCTCATGCTTTCGATCGCCGTCACGCTCATTTGCCAGGAGATCGCCAACAAGGCGCGCGACCTGACCGGCGGCGCCGACGGCCTGCGCGGCATCCGCATGGAACCGCTGATCGGCCTGTTCAAATTCGATTTTGTCGGGCGTACCGGCTACTGGTATGCGCTGGCGGTCCTCTGTCTCTGTTATGCCCTGCTCAAGATCGTCACGTCATCCCCGCTCGGCCTCTCCATCCGGGGGATCAAGGACAGCGCCGCGCGCATGGTGGCGATCGGCAGCCCCGTCTACTGGCGCCTCGTCACAGTCTATACGATCGGCGGCGCCATCGCCGGAGTGGCCGGAGCGCTGGCGGCGCAGGTGACGCAGCTCGTCAGCCTGGAAGTCTATGCCTTCAACCTCTCCGCCGAGGCGCTGATCATGCTGATCCTCGGCGGCGCCGGCCGTCTCCATGGCGCAATCGTCGGCGTCGTCATCTTCATGACCGTCCACCACGTCGCTGCGGCGGTCGACCCCTTCAACTGGTTGTTCATCATCGGCGCGCTGATCCTCGGGATCGTTTTCTTCGTGCCCGCCGGCATCCTTGGCCTTCCGAAGGCCCTCACCGATCTCGTTCGGAGGAACCACGATGCAAGGCCTTGAAGTTCGCAGCCTGAGAAAAGCGTTCGGCGGCCTGACGGTAGCGGAAGGGATTGACTTCGATCTGCCGCCGGGAGCGAGAAAGGCGCTGATCGGCCCCAACGGCGCCGGCAAGACCACCTTTGCCAACCTCGTGACGGGCAAGCTTACCCCGAGCGGCGGCACCATCCGCTTTGACGGCGCCGACCTGGGCGCGCTCGGCGAGGCGGCAAGGGTCAAGCGCGGCATCGCCAAGACCTTCCAGATCACCACGCTGTTCCGCACGCTTACGGTGCGCGAGAATATCCGCCTGCCGATCCTGGAGCGGCTTGGACGGGGTGGAAGGCTCTTCGGCCGCGCCGCCTGCAACGCCGCGGTCGAGGACGAGATCGAGATGCTGCTTGATCAGCTTGCGCTGATATCCCTGGCCGACAAGCCCGTTCATTCCTTGGCTTACGGACAGCAGCGACTGGTGGAACTCGCCCTGACGCTTGCTCTCAAGCCGCGCGTGATCATTCTCGATGAACCCGCTGCCGGCGTGCCCTCCAGCGAAAGCCACCTCATCGTGCAGGCGATCGAACGGCTGCCCGGCGACCTGGCCGTGCTGATCATCGAGCATGACATGGACCTCGTCTTCCGCGTCGCACATTCCATCGTCGTACTCGTCAACGGCCGTATCCTGACAGAAGGCACGCCGGACGAGATCAGCCGCGATCCGCGGGTCCGCCAGCTTTACCTCGGAGGCGCCCATGACTGACGTGGTGCTTTCGCTTCAGAACGTGACGGCCGGCTACGGCCAGACCCACATCCTGCGCAGCCTGTCCCTCCGGATCGAGCGGAGCGAACGGGTTGCCGTGATCGGCCGCAACGGCGCCGGCAAGACGACGATGCTCTCCACCGTGATGGGGCTGACCCGCCTGCACGGCGGGAAGATCGGCCTCGGCGGCGACGACATATCGCATCTGGCTCCCCATCAGCGTTCGATGCGCGGGCTGGGGCTCGTGCCGCAGACCCGCGATATATTCCCCTCGCTGACCGTGGAGGAGAACCTGACCGCCGTCATACGCGGCAACGCCAGTCTGGACGAAGCCTACGCGCTTTTCCCGCGCCTCAAGGAGCGACGCAGGAACGGCGGCACGCAGCTTTCCGGGGGCGAGCAGCAGATGCTGGCGATCGCACGCACGCTGATGACGGAACCGAGCATCGTCATGCTCGATGAGCCATTGGAGGGATTGGCGCCCGTTATATGCGAGCAGCTGATGAGTGCGTTCGAACAACTGGCCGCCGATGGAAGGCGAACCGTCATCCTGGTGGAGCAGCGTGCTTCGGCGGCGCTGGCCTTCGCCACCCGCGCCATTGTCATCACCAACGGATCGATCGTTTACGACGGCAGCACGGACGCCCTGAAGCAACAACCGGAACTCTTGGAGCGCCATATCGGCGTTGCACAGACCTGAAAGCCGGAGGAGGTAGAAACCGTGAACATGATCGAAGGCCATATAGCATTCAAGCCAGCCGATGGCATTCCGGTTTGGGACATCGATCCCTATGCCGAGGAGGTATTGCTTCATCCGAACGAATATTATGCGGAGCTTCGCGCGCGGGGTCCCCTTGTCTATATCCCCAAATGGTCCGTACTTGCGTCGGGGCGCTACGAGGAGACGCGAGAGATCTTTTCCGATCACGCCCGCTTCGCCTCGTCCCGCGGCGTCGGCCTCAACGACTTCAAATACGGAAAACCCTGGCGGCCGCCGTCGATCATTCTGGAGGTCGATCCGCCGGATCACACCAAGACTCGCAAGGTCATGGCGCGCGCTCTTTCGCCCAAAGCGATCGCCGGCCTGAAGGAAGGCTTTCTTCAGACTGCCGAAGCCATCATCGGACGGCTGATCCGGCAGGGATCGTTCGAAGCGGTCACGGAACTTGCCGAAGCGTTTCCGGTCGCTGTGTTTCCAAAAGCCGTCGGCATGGTCGACAGCGATCGCCGCCGCCTCGTGGACTATGGCGCTATGGTGTTCAACGCGCTCGGCCCAGATAACAAGTTCCGGCGCGCCGCAATGTCACAGGCACCTGACATCGTGCCGTGGATCACGGCAGCCTGCGCACGAGAGCGCCTGACCAAGGACGGGCTCGGCGCGCTGATATACGGCGCCGCGGACGATGGCGAAGTGACCGAGGAAGAAGCAGCGATGCTCGTGCGTTCATTTCTGTCCGCGGGCGTCGACACCACCGTCACCGGAATTGGAAGCGCCCTTTGGTGCCTCGCGTCCAACCCGCAGGAATACCAAAAGCTGAAGACCGATGCGTCGCTTGCCCGCCCCTGCTTCGAGGAAGTTCTACGCTACACCTCACCGGTTCACACCTTTGCCCGAACGGCAAATCAGGACACCAAAGTGGCCGGACTGCGGATCGCTGAAGGCACCAAGATCCTGTGCGCGCTCGCATCCGCGAATCTCGATCCCGCCAAGTGGGGCGACCCCGATATATTCCGTATCGATCGCAAGCCCGTCGGGCACATGGCGTTCGGCGCCGGGATACATGGCTGCGTTGGCCAGAACCTTGCCCGGCTTGAATTGGAAGCCGTGCTGACAGTGCTCGCCGACAAGGTCGACCGCATCGAATTTGACGGCGAACCGGAATGGCGGCCGAACAATGCCATCCACGCGCTCGACCGGATGCCATTGCGGTTCATCGGCAGATAGGAGAGCTCCATGACGAGAATAACCTTTGTCTCTCATGACGGGGCCGAAAGGACCGTCGATGCGACCGACGGCGACAATGTCATGCGCACAGCCCTTGCCAACGATATCGATGGCATCGTGGCGGAATGCGGCGGCTCGATGATGTGCGCCACCTGCCACTGCTACGTCGATGACGAATGGGCGGACAAGGTTGGCTCGCGAATGGACGGAGAAGACGACATGCTGGAAAGCGCGGCCAGCAAGGTCATCCCGACAAGCCGCCTCTCCTGCCAGATCCGCATCACGCCCGAACTGGACGGTCTCATCGTTCACCTGCCGGAGAGCCAGACATGAAGAACGGAGTGGTGATCGTCGGAACCGGCCAGGGAGGGTTTCAGCTGGCGGCGAGCCTGCGGCAGGAAGGGTTTCAGGATGCGATCACCATGATCGGGGACGAGCCCGGCCTTCCCTACCAGCGCCCTCCCCTATCCAAGACCTATCTGAAAGAAGGTCGCGTCGAAGCGATCCAGCTTAGGCCCGAAAGCTATTATGAGCGTAACGGCATACGATTGATCTCTCCGGAGCGTGCAATCCGCATCGACAGGGCTGCAAAAACGGTCGAAACGCTGACGGGCGGTTCGATCGGGTATGACCACCTTGTACTCGCGACCGGAGCTCGCAACGTCATTCCGCCAATCCCTGGCCTGGAAGCCTGCAACGTCCATCAATTGCGCACGGCGGCCGATGCGGACAATCTGCGCAGCGCTCTGGTGAGCACCCGCAACGCGATCGTCATCGGCGGCGGCTTCATCGGCCTTGAATTCGCTGCGGTTGCCGCATCCTCGGGTCACAGGGTTACCGTGGTCGAGGCCGCCCCTCGCCTGATGTCACGCGCGATTTCCCCCGATATGTCGGAAGCCTTTCGCATCTTTCACGGGGAGCTAGGCACGAACCTCTATCTTGGCTGCAGCGTGGCCGAAGTGTTGCGTGGCGATACCGGCCGTGCCCATGGCGTGAGGCTCTCTGACGGCCGGACGATCGAAGGCGACCTTATCCTGCTTGCCGCCGGAATCAGACCGAATACCGAGTTGGCCGAAGTTGCGGGTCTCGCTGTCTCCAACGGTATCGTTGTCGATGCCGGCCTCGTCTCGCAGGACCCGGACATTTCATCTCTGGGCGACTGCGCTGCTTTTCACGACCTGGAAAGGAACTGCCAGCTTCGTCTCGAATCCGTCCAGGCTGCCACCGATCACGCGCGTACCATCGCCCGGCGGCTGACGGGCAAGGCCGCGCAGTATGATGCCTTGCCCTGGTTCTGGAGCGACCAGGCGAACTGGAAACTGCAGATTGCCGGACTCGGCCATGATGCTGACGACGACGTGGCAATTACGCGACCCGACGGACGCAAGCTTGTATTTCGCTTTAAAGTGGGCAAGTTATTGGCGGTTGAAACGGTCAATGCCGCTGGCGAGCACATGGCCGCCAGACAACTGCTTCGCTATCCCGGTGGGGTTACGGCCGAAGCGCTGGCGGCGCGCGATTTCGACATAAGCGGTTTGGCGAAGGCACTGAAAGAGTTGAGTTGATGAGCCCGACCGAAAGGCGGAAGAAATCTGTACACGTCGCTTTGGACGAAGTCTGCCCGCAGGGACGGATTTCCAGCTCGACCACCGGGAGGGACGGCGTCGAGATCCTCGACATCACCAATTACATCCCGTTCTTTCTCTCCAGCATCAACAATGCCCTGTCGCGAGGGGCATCGGCGATCTACCGCGACCAATTCGGTATCGGCATCACGGAATGGCGGGCAATTTCCATGCTGGCCATCGAGCCTGAGATCACCGCCGCACGGATCTGCGAGGTGGTCAACCTCGACAAGGCAGCAGCCAGCAGGGCGCTCGCGACGCTCGATGAAATGGGCTACCTCGGCTCGGTCATCTCGGAAAAGGACCCGCGAAAGCGTCGCTGGTGGCTCAACGATAAAGGCTATGAACTTCATGCCAGGATCATCAGGATTGCTCTTGCCCGCGAGGAAAAGTTGATAGCTGGAGTCCATCCCGACGACCTGGAGGCAGGAATCCGCGCCATGCGCGTCATGATGAAAAACGTGATGAAGATGTAAGCTCCGGCTGAGGGGTTGGTCTTGAAGGGAATCGAACCAAAGACCACGAGCCGGTAGACCGAAAAGCCTGCTTTTACAGACTTTTCCATTCGCGAGAACCCTCTCGCCGCGCACCCCTAAGCAGTTGCTCAGATGGCTGACCGTCCAATTCCTCCGGTCAGCCCCATTGTACAAGCTGGCGAGTGTCGAATATGCCGCTTGAACCGTCGCATTGAAAGCCTGATGACCGCGGAGGATAGCGCGGGGCAGGATATTGCCTGTGGCGTATTCCCGTCGGCTTCAAGCCGATTTCCGATTGGGAAGAACATGGCCGGATGGGACATAAGGCGGCAGTTCGAGATTCGACCGGAAATCGCCACCGACATAATCCGTATCAAGGAGCGACCGGCGCCGGAGTTCCGGCAGCAGTCCATTGACCAGGAGGTCCTCCTGTTCGGGATTGCCGAAACCATGCAGCGAAAGCACGTCGAGAATGCCGTGGCGGTAGCGCTCCTCGATCGCGTCGGCCAGCTGTTCCGGCGTGCCGGCCACCGACCAGTGGCCGGTCTCCTGCGCCTGGATGATCAATTCGCGAAGCGTCAGGCCCTGTTGCGCATAGCGGCGGAAGACCTCGACGCGACCGCGCCGGCGATTGATACTGGTGACTTCGGGTAGAAGCGTTTCGGGCAGCGGCTTGTCGAGCGGTAGTTCCGACAGGTCGAGCTCACCGCCGAGCATGTCGGCGAGCTTCAGGCGGCCCTGTTCGTAGTCGATGCGTTCGTGCTTTTCCTTCAGCCTGCGGGCAACGTCCGCATCGCTCTCGCCGATCACCGAATGGAAGGAATTCATGATGAAAGGCAGGCCATCCGCGCGACCGAAAGCCGTCGCCCGCCGGCGAAGCTCGGTCGCGAAGACGATCGCATCCTCAAGCTTCGGCTGCGAAGTATACACGACCTCCGCGTAACGCGCGCCGACCGTGACGCCCACATCGGACTGACCGGCCTGGAACTGCACCGGGCGTCCCTGCGGCAATGGAGCCACGTTCAGAGGGCCCTGAATGTCGAAATGCTTGCCCCGGTAATCGACGCGATGAAATTTATGGTGATCGATGGCGATGGCGCCCGATGGCCGGCGCTGCGCAGCATCCCGCTCGTTGGCATCGTAGAGGGCATTGATGACCTCGATGAATTCGGCCGCACGCTCGTAACGCTTTTCGGGGCTTGGCAGTTGCTCACCAAAATTCTCCTCGCCGACCGACGAGGTCACTGCGTTCCAGCCGGCTCGTCCACCGCTTGCGTGGTCGAGGGTGCCGATCTGTCTGGCCAGATTGTATGGGTGATGGAAGGTCGTGGAAACGGTGACGATCAGTCCGATCTGCGACGTCACCTGGCTTAGCGCCGACAGGACGACGATAGGCTCCTGAATGCCGGCCGTGCCGACGAGGCCCGCCGGATCGATATGCAGCACATCGGCCGTGAAAAGGCCGGTGATCTTTTCGGCTTCGGCCTTGCGCGCAAGCTGGACAGCCCGGGCGATACCGGCCGTCGGTGTTGGATCGTTCGAGGCCGAGATCACGCTGCTTGCGCCGGTGAGGGTCTTCAGACGCCGGGGACGGTTGGAAGCCATGATGAAATCCTCCGAAGGAATGAATTGCGATATTGTTTCCGATACGCCGCTCGTCCCGGCGTCAGGCCAAAGCCGGGACCGCTTCAAGCAGCGCCTGGGTGTAGGTGTGACGAGGTGAGGAAAACACTTGCCCTACCTCTCCGGTTTCGACGACGCGGCCGTCCTTCATCACCAGGACACGGTCGGTCAGGTGATGCACGATTCCGAGATCGTGGGAGATGAACAGCAGTGACGTGCCGGAGACCGCCTGCAACTCCGCGAGAAGATCGAGGACCTGCGCCTGAACCGAGACGTCGAGAGCACTGACCGGTTCATCCGCCACCAAGAGCTTCGGCCGCGGAGCAAACGCCCTTGCAATCGCCACTCGCTGCCTCTGCCCACCGGAAAGTTCGCGCGGGAAGCGTTTCAGAAAAGCAGGTCCGAGCCTTACTGCATCGAGAACATCGAGCACGCGCTCCCTGCGCTCGGCCCCGTAGACGCCGACGGAATCGAGGCTTTCACCCACGATCTTTTCGATCGTGTAGCGGGGATCGAAGGAGCTGAAAGCATCCTGGGCGATCAGTTGCATGCTGGCACGCTGCGGGCGCCGTGCTGTTTCCGGCACGTTGCTCCACTGCCGCCCGTCGATCAGCACTGTTCCCTCGTCCGGCTCCAGCAGGCCAAGCACGATCTTGGCCACCGTGGTCTTGCCCGATCCGGACTCGCCGACAATGCCGAGCGCCTCACCGGCGGCGAGCGAGAAGGAGACATCGTTGACGACGGTCGAACCGCCGTTGCCGCCATAACGCTTGACCAGATTGTGGGCCGCCAGAACATGGGTATCGTGGTCGATCCGCTTTTGCGGCAGCGGAATTCGATGACGCAAGGAGATATCGGCTTCGATGACAGGCGATGTTTCGGGGCGAACGGGCTCGGCAGGTGCAGAGAGGCGGAACCCCTTGGAGGCGACCGATGGCACGGCGTCCAGAAGCTGCCGCGTATAGGGATGTTCGGGCTGCCGCAAAAGCTTATCGGTCGGCCCCTCTTCGACGATCCGGCCGTCATTCATCACCAGAACCCGGTCGGCCAACCGGGACACCACGGCAAGGTCGTGGCTTATGAGCAGTAACGTGTGTCCGGCCTTGCGACGCTCGGCAAGCAGGTCGAGGATCTGCTTCTGAACGGTGGCGTCGAGCGCCGTCGTGGGCTCGTCGGCGATCAGCAGCGACGGGCCCCGCGCGATCGCGGTGGCGATCAGCGCACGCTGGCGCAGGCCACCGGACAGCTGATGCGGATATTGCCGCAGACGACGCTCCGGATCTGGAATGCCGACCGATTTCAACAGGTGCTGACTTTCGCTGCCTGCGCTCTTACGGGCAAACAATCTCCGCCTTCCGAAAGCGTCGGAAAGCTGCTGCTCGATCCGCCGCAGCGGATCGAGCGAGACAAGCGCGTCCTGAAGAACGAAACCGATCCTTTCGCCGCGCAGCCGCCGCCAGTCTTTCTCGCGATGGCCCAGCACGCTTTCACCCGCGATATCGAACCGGTCGGCCCTGACCTTTGCCCCCGCACCGGCGAGCCCGATCAGTGACCGCGCGGTCACCGATTTCCCGGAGCCGGATTCCCCGACCAGAGCGACGGCCTCACCTTCGCGGATTGCAAGATCGATGCCGCGCACGACGACATTCTCTTCGCCGTCGCGCGCGAAGGCGATCGACAGGTTGCAGATATCGATCAGCGGACTCATGCCGACCTCCTGCCCTCGAAGGCGAGCTGCCAGCGCTTGCCGAGGAATGTGATGGCGATGACGGTGAGTGTGATGGCAAGGCCGGGCCAGACGCCGATCCACCAGGCAACGCGCAGGTAATTGCGCGCCTCCGCAAGCATCGCGCCCCATTCCGGCGCCGGCGGCTGCGGTCCCATGCCGAGAAAGCTCAAGCCCGCCGCCTGGATGATCGTTGAGCCGAGCCCGATCGTTGCGAGGATCGGCACCTGCGCGATCGCATGCGGGAGGATGTGCCGGACGACCAGTAGGCTCCGGCTCAAGCCGAAGGTCTTCGCCTGTTCCACATAACCGCTTTTGGCGATGACGAATGTCTGCGCCCGGACCACCCGGGCGAAGCGGGGGATGGACGCGACGCCGAGGGCAAAGACGAGATTGACGGTGCCGGGTCCGGTGAATGAGATCAGCACCAGGGCGAGAAGCAGATCCGGAAATGACGAGATCACGTCGAGGAAACGCGAGATGACTTCGTCGATGATGCCGCGTGCCAGCCCGCAGAACAGGCCGAGAAACGAGCCGACGATCGCGGAGATGGCGACTGCGCTGACCCCGATCAGGATCGAATACCGCGCACCATAGATCACCCGCGACAGCACGTCCCGCCCCAGATGATCGGTGCCGAGCAGATGTGTCAGCGAAGGCGGCAATTGCGCCCGCAGAGGATCGGCGACGATGGGATCGGCCGTGGTCAGCGCCTGCGGCCAGATCGTCGCAATCGCCACCAGTGCAAGGAAAAGTGCAGACAAAAAGGTGCCGGGACTGAGCTTGAAGGGTCGGATGCCCTCGCGGGAGCCCTTCCTCTCGCTTTGGTCGATCGCGCCAAGAAGGGTCATGCCGCCCTCCCCTGGCTGTCGTTGCGCAGTCGCGGATCGAGGATGAGGTAGAGAACGTCGACCAGCGTGCTCATTGCCACGTAGATCAGCGACGAGAGGATGGCGACCGCCAGCACGACCGGCAGGTCGTGGGAAAGCACGGCATCGACAGTGATGCGCCCGAGCCCCGGCCGCCCAAAGACGGCCTCGGTGATCACCGCACCGGAAAGCAGGTTTCCGACCAGCCATCCCGCAAGCGTCACGGCCGGCAGAGCCGCATGCCTGAGGCCATGACGCAGCTTCAGTACGAAGCTGCTCGCACCCCAGCTGCGCACGGTCAGGGCGAACGGCTCTTCAAGTGCACGCTCCAACCCTTCGCGCAGAACCTGGCCCAGAACCGCGCCGAGCGGCAGGCCAAGTGCAAAGGCAGGCAGGACGAGCGCGGACAGGTTCCGATCGCCGGAAACCGGAAACAACTTCAGCGTGAAGGAAAAGACGAAGAGCAACAGAATGCCCAGCCAGAAGGAAGGGGTGGAAATCAGCGTCAACTCCAACCCGCTGGCGATGGCGCGCGGCAACCGCCTGCCCGCAGTGAGGATCGCGCTCGCCACCGCAAACAGGATGGCGACGACAAGGGCTGCGGCCGTGAGTTTCAGCGTCGGCAGCATCTGCGTGGCGACAAGGCCGGATATGTCCGTCTGCAGGATGTAGGAGCGGCCGAAATCGCCGTGCAGCACCCGCTCCAGATAGGTGAGGTATTGGGTGATCAGCGGTTGATCGAGACCCCATTCGGCACGGATTGCCGCTTCCACCTCAGGCGTCCGGAGCTGCTCCCCGATCAACAGGCTGACGATATCGCCTGGTGCGAGCTGGACGGCGATGAAGCTCAGCGTCACTGCGGCCCACAGCACCAACAGGCCGGAGCCGATCCGCACCAGGATCTGGGAGGTGAGCGCGCCGCGCCGCCAGAGCCGGTAGCGGCTGAGGCGAGCGGCAGGCGCCTGTTCGAAAACGCTCGTGTTGTCGGCAGCCATGTCATCCACTCCTTCCCGCGGCAAACCGCGCGCGATTGTCTCCACTCGGACGGATTATTCGGTGCGCCAGATATCGTAGGCGCCTTCCGGCAATTGCTTGAAGGGACGGAAGGAAATGCCCTTCACATAGGTCGCGGCCGCGATCTGGTCCTCCGGCTCGTAGAGCGGCAGGGCATAGGCCTGGTCGACGATCGCGAAACGCTGCAGCCTAGCGTAAAGCTCGAAACGCTTCTTGACATCGAGTGTCGCGGCGGCCTCGTTCAGCCATTGCGACAGTTCCGGTGCGGCCGCCCGGCTGTAGTTGATCGTGCCGCCCTTATCGAGGGGCAGGTAATGATATTCGATATCGATCGCGTCGGTCGGCGTGTTGGAATTGGCAATCGAGCCAAACTGGCCGGTCTTGCGGCGGTCGGTGTAGGTTCCGGCATCGACGAAGATGATGGCCAGATCGATGCCCGCCACCTGCCGAGCCTGCGCCTGCAGCGCCTGCAACAGCACGTCACGCTGGTCTCGCACCGTGGCCTGCGCCTGGATCACCTCGATCGTCAGCCGCTTGCCGTCCTTGGCGCGGAAACCATCCGCGTCCCGCGCCGTCCAGCCGGCTTCGTCCAGAAGCGCATTCGCGACCTTCGGGTCGGCGCCATAGGCCTTCTCGATGCTCCTGTCGTAAAATTGCGGATCGATGGGCGAAGTAATACCCCAGGCGCGTGTCCTCTCCCCGCGATAGACGGCCTTCAGGACCGCATCGACGTCGATCGCCGCGACCAATGCCTTGCGCACCTTCACGTCCTGCGTCGGCCCCCATGTGACATTCAGGAAGAGCGAATAGGGCGTGCCTGTATTGAGCGCCGTCTGGTAGGTGAAATCGGCATTTTCCTTGAACAGCGCAGCATCGTTGCCCGAAACGCCTTCGATAACGTCCACCTGTCCCGATGTCAGCGCCCCGACGCGAACCGAGGATTCCGGCAGGAAACGATAGACGACCTCTTCCAGATAGGCCTTGCCCCGATGCGCGGCGGTCTTCGGCGCCCAGTCGTAGGCGTCATTCCTGACGAACTGGATTTCCTGGCCTTTCACATAGCGCTTCAGGATGAAGGGGCCGGTTCCGGCAATCTCCGGCCCGCCAGACTTCAGTTGCGCCGAGGCAAAGGCGGCCGGCGACAGGATTTCAAGGCTCGCGACATAATCGAGGAACGGCGCATAGACATCCTTCAGGGTGAACGAGACGGTCGACGCATCAACCGCCTTCAACTCCGCGATCCGCGAAACGGGACCGGCGCTGACACTGCCCGAATAGGCCGCGTCCTTCAGGCGGGTGAAATTGGCGACGACAGCCTGAGCGTCGAATTTTTGGCCATCGGAGAAGGTAATGCCGTCGCGCAGCTTGAACGTATAGGTCTTGCCGTCCTCGGAGATCGTGTAACCGGCCGCAAGCCACGGCGTGTAACCGCCGTCCGACGTTCGGGCCAGAAGCGATTCATAAGCGTTGCGCAGCAGAAGCTTGGTCTTGTCCTGGCCGTTGAGCTGCGGATTGAGCGTCGCCGGCTCCGTCTCGACACCCCAGGTCAGCTTCCCACCGCTTACCGGCTTGCCGTCGTCTGCCCGCGAAAGATCCGGAAGGGCCGATGCGGCGAGAATCCCCATGCCCAGAGCAATCACCTGTCTGCGGTTCAGCATTTACATTCTCCATTGTTGGTAGGGTTCGGACGATAGGGATCAGGCCTCCTGCTGAAGCCAGATGTCGTAGGCGTTTTCCGGCAAGCGCTTGAACGGGCGGAAGCCGGCGCCCTTCACCTGGATGGATGCGGCGATCTGGTCGTCGGGCACGTAGAGCGGCAGGCCCAGCGCCTGTTCGATCAGCGCATAACGCTGCAGCCTGGCGTAGATGTCGAAGCGCTTGCCGGCATCGAGCGTCGAGGCCGCTTCGTCCAGCCAGGCAGACACTTCCGGCGCCTCGGTGCGGCTGTAGTTGATCGATCCGCCTTTGCTGCGCGGCAAGTAGTGGAAGTAGATCGTGACGGCGTTTTCCTGGGTGGTCGTGGAGTTCGGAATGATACCGTACTGGCCATCCTTCTGGCGGATGGCATAGGTTCCGGCATCGACATATTGCAGGGCGAGATCGATGCCGGCGTTCTGGCGGGCCTGGGCCTGAGCCGCCTGCAGCACGATGTCGCGCTGGTCCCGGACCGTCACCTGCGACTGCACGACCTCGATCGTCAGGCGCTTGCCGTCCTTGGTGCGGAAACCGTCGGCGTCCCTCGCCGTCCAACCCGCCTCGTCCAGCAACTGATTGGCCACCTTGGGATCGAAACCGTAGCTGGCCTCGATGCTTTTGTCGTAGAAATCGGTATCGGCGGGCGTCAGGATGCCCCAGGCACGCTTGCGTTCTCCCCGGTAGACCGCCTGCAGGACGCCTTCAACATCGATTGCGGCCAGCACCGCCTTGCGCACCCTGACGTCGGCCGTCGGGCCGTTGGTGATATTGAGGAACAGCGTGTAGGGCGTGCCGGTATTGATCGCCGTCTGGTAGGTGAAATCCGGATTATCCTTGAACAAGCCCGCATCGTTGCCCGATATGCCTTCGATCACATGCACCTGGCCGGAGGTCAGCGCGCCGGTGCGGACAGCGGATTCGGGCAGGAAGCGATAGACGACTTCATCCAGGTAGGCCGGCCCCTGGTGTCTCGCGTTGGCGGGCGGCCAGTTGTATTTCGGGTTCTTGACGAAGCGGATTTCCTGGCCCTTGACGTAACGGTCGAGGATGAAGGGACCGGTCCCGGCGATCTCCGGCCCTCCGGCCTTGAGTTGCGACGACGCGAATGCCTTCGGCGACAGGATCTCGATGCCGGCGGCTCCATCCAGGAAAGGCGAGTAGACCCTGTTCAGCTTGAGGACCAGCGTGTACTCGGCGGCGGCGACCGCCTCCTTCACATGCGAGACATAACCGGCGCTGATGCTTCCCGAATAGGTCGGCTCCTTCAGCTTGGTGAAGTTGAGCGCCACCGCCGCCGCGTTGAATTTCTCGCCATCCGTGAAGGTCACGTCGTCGCGCAGAATGAAGGTATATTCGGTACCATCAGGCGATACCGAATAGCTCTTGGCGAGCCACGGCACATAATCGCCATCGGGGCTGCGCGCCAGAAGCGACTCGTAGGCATTGCGGATGATCAGCTTCGCCTTGGCCTGGCCGTTCAGATGCGGGTTCAGCGTGTTCGGTTCGGTCTCCACGCCCCAGGTCAGCGATCCACCGCTCCTCGGCTGATCCGCTGCAAGTACGTCGCCGGGTTTCGTTCCCGCAGCCGCGAGGATGGCTGCCATGCCGGTTCCCGTCAGAAAGGTACGTCTCTTGATCATGTCTGGTTTCCTCAAAACGGATCGCGCTTAAGCGGCGATCGCCTTTCCCTGCGGGGCGAGATGTTCGATGGCCTTCAGGCGATGGGCGGCATCGGCGACAGGGCAATCGATGACGAACTCGTCGATGCCGAAACGCTGGTGCAGCCGTTGCAGCTCGGTGCGTACGCGCGCCGGCCCGCCCCTGATGACGAGCGGCGAACGCTCCTCGATCCGGTAGTTGGTAGCCCCAGCCTGGCGTGCATATTCAGCGGCCTGTTCCTGGCTGCCGACATTGACGCCCTGCCCGTTTTCGACTTCGACGCGGAACCGCCGGTCGTTGGCCTTCAGGCTTTCGGCAGCCTGGTCGGTATCGGCAACCACGACAGCAACCGCCAGCAGCGCATAAGTCCCGCCGGCGTCGCGATAGGCAGAAAACGCGCTGGAAATGGCTGTGTCGTCACCATGGATATGCCCGGCATACACGAAGCCCCAGCCGAGGCCGGCGGCAAGCCGGGCGCTTTCGGTGCTGGCACCCAGCAGGAAGCGATTCGGGGTAACATCGGGCACCGGATAAGCGAGAAGCCTGTCGGCACCGATCTCCTCTGTTCCGCCATGCTTCAGGAAACCGTCGAGCTCCGCCAGCTGCGCATCGAAGCTCGGCTTGCGGGCGGGATCATAGGCACCCTGCAGGGCACGCGTCGAAAGCGGCAGCCCGCCGGGCGCCTTGCCGACTCCGAGATCGACCCGCCCCGGCGCAAGCGCCGACAGGAGATTGAAGTTCTCCGCCACTTTGTAGGCGCTGTAATGCTGCAGCATCACCCCACCGGAGCCGATATGGATGCTCTTGGTATGGGCGAGCAGAAAGCCGATCAGGACTTCCGGCGAGGAGCTGGCAAGGCCCGGCGAATTATGGTGTTCGGCAACCCAGAAGCGCCGGAAGCCAAGCACCTCCGCCTTGCGGGCGAGAGCAAGGGTCCGTTGCAGTGCATGCGAAGCGGGCTCATCTCCGTCGATCGGACTCTTGTCCAGAAAACTCAGCGCGTAACCCATGAGATCTCCCTGCGAATGCGTAGCGAGAGAAATCTATTGTTTTTATATATAATGAATCGAGCAACGATGTTTCTTTATTCAGTTGCACAATAAAAGATCATGCCGAGCCAACCAATCGCTCGTTACGCCATGCTTACGGGCGCAGTGAGGACACATCGGATCGGCTGAACAAAGTCTGGAATCCGGGTCGCTCGCGGCGCTCTACTGGAGACCGGCCATGGCGGACGCCATCATTCGATCGTCACTTCTGCATCCCGACACGGAGCCCCTGATCGACGGGCTGATCCTTGAATATGACGGACGTTACGGCACCGACAGCCGGCCAGGTGGCGCGCACGGTGAGATCTACCGCTACCCGGAAGGGCTTTATGCGCCACCGCTCGGCGATTTCCTGCTCCTCCAGCGCGACGGGCGCACGATCGCTGGCGGCGCCTTCATGAGCCATGATGACGAGACGGCGGAACTGAAGCGGATATGGACGGACCCTTCGTTGCGCAGGCAAGGGCTTGCCCGGCGCATCGTCCTTGCGCTGGAAGAAAGCGCCGCGGAGCTGGGTTACACCCGCTCTTACCTTTCGACCGGCTTCCGCCAGCCGGAGGCCGTGGCGCTCTACCTGAAGCTCGGATACCGGCCGCTCTTTGATCCGGCCGCCGATCCGTTGCTCTACCGGTCCCTGCCCTTCGAAAAACATATCGGCGCCAAGGCCGGCGAGACAGGCAGCCGGCCGATCTACCCGCCGGCGGCTTCGTTCGACGATGCGACGGCCAGGGTCAGGGCGCTGAAGGCGGAGCAGGAAGCACGCATTCTCGACCGCTTCCACGGACACACTGCCTCTGCTGCCTGATCATTCGACCACGCGTCTCTCACTGCATCGAATTGCGAGTTTCCATGCCCCTCTCCCACGTCACCAATTTCTCCTTTCTCGTTCCCGGCAATTACGACGACGAAGACCCGTTCAAGGGCCTGGAAGAAACGCTACAACTGATCGAACATGGCGAACGGCTCGGGTATTCGAGCGCCTTTGTCCGCCAGCGACATCTGGAGCGTGGCATATCTTCCGCCGCGACCTTTCTTGCCGCTGCCTCGCAGCGTACAAAGACAATCGGGCTTGGCACCGCTGTGATCCAGCTCGGTTACGAAAACCCCTTCCGGCTGGCGGAAGACCTGGCAACGGTCGACATCCTGTCGCGTGGACGCCTGCATGTCGGTGTCTCGGTCGGCCCGCCGCCTTTCGCGCATCTGATCGATGACTATGTCGATAGCGCTCCCGATGCCGACTACAGCCACCGCCGGGCGGAGAAACTTGCCCGCGCGCTGCAATCGCCGCCGCTTTCCGACAGCCTGGAATCCGGCAATGCGGCAGGCGCTCAGGTGCCGCGGCTGCGACCTGTCTCAAAGGGCCTGACCGACCGGCTCTGGTACGGCGGCGGCTCGCAGAACTCCGCCCGCTGGGCCGGCCAGGCCGGTTTCAATCTCCTCTCGGGCAATATCGTCAGCGGCGAAGGCACGGACGATTTCCTGACCGCGCAGGCAGCCCTGATCGCCCGGTTCCGGCAGGAATGGGTGCATGCCCGGCAACCACGCGCGGCGCTTGGCCGTGTCATCCTGCCGACCGACAGCGCAAGCCCCGCGACCCGGCGCCGTTACACCGAATTCGTCGCCTCGCGCACCGAGCGGACCAAGTCCGCCCATGGACCGCGCCGCACGCTCTTCCTGCCGGACATCCTCGGCAGCGGCGATGAGATCCTGGAGCACCTGTCGCGCGATCCCGTGCTGCCACTCGTATCGGAGTTCCGCCTGGAACTGCCCTACGAGTTCCAGGCCGAGGATTACAGCCAGATCATCGAGGATTTCAGCCGGCTGCTTCCGAAAGCGGGAAAGGCGGAACCGCTGCTGCGCAGCGCCGGCTGACGACAGCCATATCACCGACAATCCTATCCACGGAGTACAACATGACGTCCAAGACAGGTCTTCTTCTCGGCATCGGCCTGACGGCCGGCGACTACGGGGTCTTCAAGGTGGCCGACGCCTCTCCCCCGCTGCTGGACCGGCTGGACCGAAGCGCCGACCTGATCACGCTCGAGGATGGTTATGCGCGAGCGAAGGGAGACGGGCCTGACGCCATCCTGCTGGCCAACTGGCTCGGTTCCCGCACCCGCACCGTCGGCGTGATCGCCGGCGCACCGCTGAATTTCCTGGAGCCTTTCCACGTTTCCACGGCCATCGCCACGCTGGACTATGTGACGGAAGGCCGCGCCGGCCTTCTCCTGCAGTCGTTGAAGGGAGAGCGTGCCACGGAGGCCCGGTTGGCTACGGGATCGCTCAACGGCTTTCCCGATATCAACGAACAGACGCTCGACCAGGATCTTGCAGAAGCAATCGATGTCGTCCGGCAGCTCTGGGACAGCTGGGAGGACGATGCGGTGATCCGCGACAAGGAAAGCCAGCGATTCATCGACGGTGCGAAACTGCGCTACATCGACTTCAAGGGTGGCAATTTCAGTGTGCTCGGGCCGTCGATCACACCGCGGCCGCCGCAGGGACAGCCGATCGTCGCCTCCTCCGTCGGGCCGCAGGATGATCCCGCATCGGCAGCATCCTCCGACCTCATTTTCCTCAGCGGCAAGGCAGATCAGATCCTTGCCCTTTCACGGGAAATCTCCGCGCGATTTCCGGAGGCGCTGCGCTTTGCCGACATCGAGATCGCCACGGCGATCGAACCCGACGGTCTGCTTGGTCGAGCGCGGCAACTGAATGGGGCGGGGTTCGCCGGAATACGTCTTGTCGTGACCGACGCGAAACGCGACCTGGGGCCGTTGCTCGACCAAGTGATCCCGGCGCTACGGGATGCAGGCATTGCTGCGGCGACCAGCGGCACGACGCTGCGGCAGCGCCTTGGCCTGCCCGCTGCCCGCAACCGCCACGTCGCCGCCGCGGCCTGATCTCTACAATCGGATTTCACAGCATGTCGAAAAAACAAGTCATCATTGGAGCCCAGTTCCCCGGCGTCAACAATTTCACCGTCTGGAGCGACCCCAAGGCCGGCAGCCAGATCGCCTTCTCCTCGTTCCGGCATTTCGCCGAAACGGTCGAGCGGGGGAAACTGGACTTCATCTTCCTGGCGGAAGGGCTGCGAGTACGTGAGCAGAAAGGGCGTTTCCACGAGCTCGACGTGGTCGGCCGCCCGAATACGCTCGCCATCCTGACGGCGCTGTCGGGCATCACCAGCAAGGTGGGGCTGATCGGCACGCTGACGACCACCTTCAACGAACCCTATGCGCTGGCGCGCCAGCTCGCCACATTCGATACGCTGTCGGAAGGCCGCGCTGGCTGGAACGTCGTCACCTCGCCCGGCGCCTTTACCGGCGCGAACTTCCGACGTGGCGACCACCTGCCCTTCGCGGAGCGTTATGAGCGGGCACGCGAATTTATCGATGCGGCGCGGGCGATCTGGGAAGGCGGCGATTTCGCCTATCGCTCGAAGCATTTCGACATCGCCGGACGGACGAACCTCAAACGCTCACCACAAGGGGCGCCGGTAATCGCCCAGGCGGGCGATTCCGATACCGGCCGCGAACTTGCCGCAAGCCATGCCGACCTCATCTATTCGCGCCATGGGACATTGGAGGAAGGGCAGGCCTTCTATCGCGACGTCAAATCGAGGCTTTCGAAATACGGAAGGGATGCCGGCGACCTGAAGATCCTGCCCGGTGCCGCCTTCGTGCTCGGCGACAGCGAAGAGGACGCTCGCGAACGGCTTGCGGCGATCAGGCTGCAGCAGGTCAGTCCAAAGAATGCGATCGTGTTCCTGGAACAGGTCTGGAACCGGGATCTCTCGGCCTACGACCCGGACGGTCCACTGCCGGAGATCGATCCAGACATCGCCTCCGTTGCCCTTTCGCAGGGACGTGCCAACCGGATCGACGACCGGTTTCAGACCGCCCGCACCTGGCGGGAGATCGCCGAACGCGACAAGCTCAGCATCCGCCAACTGGTGATCAAGCTGACAGCCCGCCAGCATTTCGTCGGCACGCCGGAGACGGTCGCAAGCGAGATCAATCGCTATGTCCAGGAAGATGCCGCCGACGGTTTCGTCTTCGCACCGCATCTGACGCCTACCGGCTTCGACGAGTTTGTCGAAAAGGTCATCCCCCACCTTCAGGAAAGAGGCGTCTTCCGCAAGAATTACGAGGAGGATACGCTGCGGGGACATCTCGGGCTGCGGCAGCTGCACTAGGTTCGACGCATGACCAAAACCTCCGAATTTCTCTGGTATATCCCGAACGACATCCAGGCCGGCCATCGCGGGGATGCCGCCGTTGCCGATCACAACAGCCTTGAAACGCTGGTCAGTCACGCCAGGGCACTGGAAGATAATGGCTGGACAGGCGCCCTGATCGGCACCGGCTGGGGAAGGCCGGACACATTCACTGTGGCTACGGCTCTTTGTGCCCGCACCGCCAGCTTCGAGCCGCTGATCGCCGTGAGGCCGGGTTACTGGCGGCCGGCGAATTTCGCTTCGGCTGCGGCAACGCTGGACCACCTCAGCCGTGGGCGGGTGCGCGTCAACGTCGTTTCTGGGCTGGACGATCTGGCCGCCTATGGCGACGAGGAAGGCGATCAGGCCCAGCGCTATGGCCGCACGAAAGAATTCATGCGGCTGATCCGCCGGCTTTGGACTGAAGAGAAGGTCACTTTCGAAGGTGAGCATTTTCGCGTGAGAGCATCGACAGTCGAACCGCGCACGGCGGTACGTGGCAACCGGCGCCATCCGGAGCTTTATTTCGGCGGCGCGTCGGAAGCCGCCGAACGTGTCGCGGCGACGGAAGCGGACGTGCAGCTGTTCTGGGGCGAGCCGTTCGAAGATATCGCGACACGGATCGACCGCCTCAGGAGGCTTAGTATTCGTCTTGATAGAGACCTCCCTCCGCTGCAATTCGGCCTTCGCGTCACCACCCTGGTACGCGATACTGCCGAAGAGGCTTGGAAGGACGCGGAGGCCAAGGTCGCCAGGCTGGCCGCTGGTGCAAGTGGCAGGTGGAGCGATCACCGCCAGTCGATCGCGGTTGGGCAACGGCGACTCTTCGATCTGCAAAACCGTGGCGACGTGCTTGACGACAACCTCTACACGGCTCCGGGCAAGTTCGGTGCAGGCGGTGCCGGCACGACCTGGCTCGTCGGCTCGGCGGAGGACATCGCACGATCCCTGCAAAAATATCGTAACCTTGGCATCACCAAGTTTATACTGTCGGACACGCCGTATCTTTCGGAGATCGTCAGACAGGGGAAGACATTGCTTCCGCTGCTGCGTTGACGACGAGAGCGCGGCAACGAGGTCGCGGCGGCTCGGGTGCACATTTCATTCCGATAAATGACGTGCCGGGTAGAGGCATTGACGAGCCAATAGGAGATGAGTGCCTCGTCGACCATAAGACCGGGCTGTTCATTGGCCTTCGCGCCGGGCAGGCAAGCCCCATCTGAAGGTCGATGGATCAGTGGGTTACGGTTGTCCTGATCAGTGATGGCGGTCGGCGGCAATGATGGGTGTGCGTGCGGCCAAATATGCTTCCAAAAGAACGTCGGCGCGCGCGGCCGGTTCGAGCCACAAACGCCGCAGCCAACCTTGCTCGTCGATCAACACGCCGGCTCTGGCGAGATTCGGAGGTTCGGTTCCGGCCAACACGGCCATCGCCAGAAGCCACTGCGATCCTTGCCCATCGTCGCCGATCGTGCAGGTCCGCAACTTGACTTCTTGCCCCTTGACAGCAGCATCCTGAATTGGGTCGTCGGACGGCCCCCCGTCATGAACACCCGCCTTCAGATAAAGCATAGTGCCGGGGCGAGCGGTATCCGCGGTCACACCGTCCTCCCGGCAAGTCATCACAATGGCAGGGGCGCGTGTCGGCACCTGCCAGCGCCCGTCGAAATCGAGGCTCACCGCACTTGCGCGAGCCCTGATGAAATCGACCAGCATCCATATCTCGTCATCGTCCAGCCTGTCATGGAAGGCCGGCATGGTCGGCGTACCATCCCCGGTCGCCATGCCATGCTTGACGTGCCAGAACAGGTCGCCGTCCCGGGACCTGCCATAAAGCGGCGCGGTGAGATTGGGCGGCCATACCGGTCTGCCCGTCGCCAAAGGACCGCGCCCACGCGCGTCGGATGCGTGGCAGCCGGCACAGTCCGCGGCGAACAATGCGGCCCCCTGTTGCAGGGAGACCGGGCTGCGCACTCGCTCCCATTGCTGGAACGTGGTCGGAAACGCCGGGCGGAAATAGGGTTTGAGCGGAAAGGACGGCGTCCAGAAGGCAGCCACAATGGCCGCTCCCGTAAACAACCATCGCCAGCGCCGCGACAGGAACGCGGCAACCAGGAATCCCGACGCCAGGAGGATCGGCGCCAGCGTCCGCATGATCCTGTCACGCAGGAAGACATCGCTCCACAGGTCCGGCACCGGACGGATCGTAAAAGGCCAGACAGGCTGCTCATGCGCGCCGGGCGGCAGGCTCGCAAGCCCTGCCGCCGCGCCAAGCAATATGAGCCCGGCCACCGCTTCCCCCAAAATGCTTGCCTTGAGCATCTGGGTACCCCTCTCTCCGCCGGCCAGAGCGCGCGGCATCAGGACGAAGCGATTGACGGCGGCAAAGGCGAGCAGCACCGCAAACAGCAGGATCTTGACGCCGGCAACGAAGCCATAGGGCGTGCCGATCAGGCGAGGCAGATCACCGATCAACGGCAATTGCGCGACGGCGGTCGCCGCAATCGTCGCAACGCAGACGATGCCGACGCGGGAAAAGCGCGCTGTCGCCAATGCGCCCGCCAGAGGCGCTGCCCGCAGCGTGAGCCACAGCGGCAGGAGCGCGCCAAGCCAGACGCTCGCTGCGATAACATGGAAGGCTGTCGCAAGCGGGAGAAACAGGTTCTCGGCCGCAGCCCCATGCCCGAGCCAGGGCTGAAGCAGAAGAGCCGGACCAAGGAAAGCCAGCGCCGGCCACGGCACTGCCCGCCGCGCCGATCGCAGCACTGCCACCGACACGATCGCTCCGAACAGGAGCAACGCGAAGCGCAGGCTGAAGATTTCCCCAAACCGGGTTTGCGACAGGACGAGACAGAAGGAGCCCCAGCCAACCGGTCCGTTGCCGGTCATCGCCATTGCCTGAAGCAGAAACCAGAAGAGCGCGCCGGCGACCGAAAGGAAGAGGCTTGTGTTTGCCAGCCGGCCGATCCCGCCAAGCGTGACGCGCAGCCTGTCTTCCTCGCCGCTCGAATCCAGCGACAGCGGCCGGGGCACGATCAGCACGAGAAAAACCAGGGCGCCAACGGCCTGAACCAGCGCCGCGAGATGCAGGAAATGCGCGATCAGCAGCGCCAGCTCGATCAATGTCACAATCCGTCAGCGCCTCATGCCGGAAACTGCATCTGCAACCGTCAGGGCTTGATCGCAAAGGTGTAGCTGCCATCGACGCGGTGAGTATCTACGGAAGTGACCGCCCAATCGACCTTGTAGACGCCGGGCGCCAGCCTCGGTAGACCGACCCGGAGGCTCTTCCTGTTTCCGCCGACATTCTCCGGCGCACCCGTCGGGATCGGCTCGCCCTTTCCGTTCGTCACCTTGATGCTGCTGAGCGTCAGCTCGATTTCCTGGGTGAAGGTCAGCGTCACGGCGGCGGGAGACGTGGTCTCCTCCGCCCGTTCCGCCGGGCTTGCCCTGTCGAGATGCGCATGCGGCCATGCAGTCGAAACGAAAAGGAGCGAGGAAACAGCTCCAGCGATCAGAATACGAAGGGTTTTCATTCTCTGGCTTTCCGTGACGGGAAATGGCGCATCACCATGTGGCGCCCAGCCCCAGTTGTCCGAGCGCCTGCCGGCGCAATTCCGCCAGATGGGGGTCACCCCTGTGACGCGGATATGGACGGTCGTTGACGATCTCGGTCCTGATGCCTGCGGGACGATTGCTCAATACGATCACACGCTGGGCAAGGAACAGCGCCTCTTCGACGTCGTGGGTCACCAGCAGCGTCGTGAAACGGCGCTTTTCCCAGAGATCGAGGATTTCCGTCTGCATGGCGATGCGCGTCAGCGAGTCCAGCTTGCCGAGCGGCTCATCGAGGATGAGTATCCTGGGATCGTTGACGAGGGCCCGCGCCAAGGCGGCGCGCTGCGCCATACCGCCCGAGAGCTGCCGGGGATAGGCGTTCTCAAATCCTTCCAATCCGACCAGCCTGATGGCATCGTCCACGCTCTCGCGCCGGTCCTTCAGGAGATGACGCGCCTCCAGCCCGAGGGACACATTCTTCCACACGGTACGCCAGGGGTAGAGCGTCGGGTCCTGGAACACCACTACGCGGGACGGGTCGGGATTGAGCACCGGCTCGCCATCGACGAGAATGGAACCTTCGCTGGGAAGGTCGAGCCCCGCGACAAGACGCAGGAGCGTGGACTTGCCGCAGCCACTAGGCCCCAGAAACGCAACGAACTCTCCCGGTTTGATCTCCAGATCGATATCGGTCAGCACCGGCAGTGACTGCCCGTCGAGATCGAAGGCATGGCTGAGCGCCCTGATCGCGATATGCGCCCCCGAGCCCGCCTGTTCGGAGCGATCGGCATGGGGCAACGCCTGCGAAACGGCTACCATTTCACCACCCCTTTCTGCCAGGCGAGCAACCGGTCACGGATCGAGAACAACAAGGTGATCAGGCCCGAGAAGATGATCGCCATGACGATGAGAGCGCCGTACATATTGGAATAGGCCGCCCAGCCTTGCGCCCATTGCAGATACCAGCCGAGGCCGGACTTCACGCCCATCATCTCGGCCGCGACGAGCACGGAGAAGGATGCGCCAAGCCCCATGAACAAGCCGACGAACACATGCGGCAATGCCGCCGGAACAGCTACCTTGAAAATGAGGAAACGTTCGTTGGCGCCCAATGTCCGTGCGACATCGTAATAGGCCTTGTCGACACTTGCGACACCCGACCACGTCAGCACCGTCACCGGAAACCAGGTCGCCAGGGCAATCAGGAACACCGCAGCTGAAAAGCTGGAGGGGAAGAAGAAGAAGGCCATCGGCAGAAGCGCCGTCGACGGAATAGGTCCGAGAAAACGCAGGATCGGATGAACCCAGTAACCAAGCGATCGCGACCAGCCGATGGACACTCCCGTGATGAAACCCCATGCCGCGCCGAACGCAAAGCCATAGGCCAGCAGGCGCAGGGAATTCAGCAGACTGTCCAACAGGCGCGACCAGTCATCGGCATAGACTTCGACAAGCGATGATGGCGGAGCGAAGAAAGGCACCGGCAGCAAGCCCAGCTTGGCGGTGGATATTTCCCATATCGCAAAGAAAACACCGAGTGCCGTCAGCCACGGCCCGACCTTCAACAGCCTCGGGCGGAAAGCGGGCAGAAGAGGGCTGAGGGCTGCCGCCAGGGCGAGAAGCCCGGCCCAGACGACGAAACCGATCCCCGTTTCGCGAACGTATAACGGTTGGGCGAAGTCTGAAGGCCTGTCCGGAATGGCGAAATAAAGCGCCGCAAAGCCAACCCAGGCCAGCACCGCGGCATAGGTCCAGGCGGGGCCTGCCGTTTCCGCCGGTTTTCCCACCGATGCCGAAACGCGGTCCGAACGGTTCCGCCCCGACCGAGGCGGTGTACCGTCGGGGGGAGAGAACTCCCCCGCCAGCACACCTGTCGTGACATTCTCAGATGAGGACATCGGGCACGACTTTCTTGGCGAAGGCTTCGGCATTCGTGTTCTGACGGATCACATTGATGGTCTTCAGCTTGTCCGTGAACAGCGCGATATCCTTGCGCAAGGCGTCACCGGTCGAATGGTGGTCATGGGTGTGGCTGCGCAGGATCGTCGCCAGCGTATCGGCGGGAACCTTGGCCGGCACGAAGGGTGCAAAGATCTCCGCCGAAGCATCGGGATTTGCCGCGGTCCATGCCTGGGCCTCGACAATGGCCCGGGTGACAGCCGCAGCCACATCCGGTTGGTGGCGCAGCAGGCTGCCGCGAAGGCCGAGAACGCAGCAGGTCGATGCCTTGTAGACCCCGTCGAGATTCGTCGCGACTTCCTTCAGCTTGTCGCGCTCGCGGATGAGATAGAGATGCGGGTCGTCCCCGGCGAGCGCATGCACCTCGCCCTTTTTCAGCGCCTCGCCGAACAGGTCCTGCGGGTATTGCAGCCATTCGACCTCCTTGTCCGGGTCGATACCGATTTCTGCAAGACGGATGGCGAAGAAATTGCGCACCGGGCTTGCCTGATCCGTGACGGCGACCTTCTTGCCGCGCAGATCCTCGATCTTCTCTATGCCGGCCGTCGGCGCCGCGAGCAGCCGCATGCAGCCGCCATGCGTGCCGACAGTGAGCGCCACGTCGAAGCCCTGCTCAAGGGGCTTCAGCCAGCGCAGCGCCATGCCGATGCCGCCATCCGCATGGCCCGTTGCAATGGCCTGGAGAAGCTGGTCGGTGGGGCCGGAAAAGTTCACCGGCTCCACGGTCAGATTGTACTGGTCGAAGAAACCGCGCTTCAGCGCCACCGAGATCGGCGACTGGCAGACTGCGGTCTGACCCCAGGCAAGCTTGACGACCGTTCGCTCCTTGAGGGGAGCCACCTGTGCGATCGCCGGTTGCGACAACAGGCCGAACGGATCGACGGCGCTCAAGGCGCCGAGGCCCAGCGCGCCGCCACCAAACTGCAGCAGCCTGCGGCGGGAAGGATTGCCGGCATTCTCGAATATCGGACGAACCATGGTAACACCTTATCTCAAATGGGTTTTCGCCTGCCGGCAGCCGTGCCGGGCAGGATACGGACGTTATGCGGCATGCGTCGTCTGGTGAGCGGGCCGCTGGTGGTCCAGCCGCCCCCGAACCTCGGTCCCGCGCTTGAGGAGATTGAGGATCGGGCAGAATTTTTCGACAGCCGCCTGCAATCGCTCGATCTCCTCGGCACTTGCCGGAGACACCAGCGTGACCGTGTAGGCGATGTCATGAGGGTAGACGGGAATATCCTCATGCCCCTCCGAGCCCCCGCGCGGATCGATCGTGGCGGAAACTTCCGCATGAAGGGATTCCAACGCCACGCCCTGGTCGGATGCGTGAATGAGAAACGTATGGGTCAAGCAGCTGGAAAGCGCTCCGAGAAGCAGTTCGGGCGATGACGGCCCGAGATTGTAGCCCGCGAAATCGGGCGGGCTATCGGAAATGACCTGGAAATCCCGGATGCTGATCCGGCGCACGCCGCTGCGTCCTTCAGCGCTCGCGCTGGCCTTCAAGGTGACCGGCCCCAGATCCCCCGATTTCAACCGCGCGCGCCGCTTGAGCAGCGCCTCGCGTTTCTGACTGAGATATTCGTTTAAGGTTGCCATTCCCACACCCCATGCTCATCCGCCAAGCCCGTGCCCGGTACATCCGGTCCGGATGCGGACATTGGAATGAGCCTATATCGCAGTACCCCTATTTTCTACAAAAATTATAGACTATTTTACACCTCGGATGCGAAAGAAGTTGCCGGTCCGATACCATACGTAGAAATTTCGGATCGTGAGGCTCTCGCCCTGTGAACCACGCTCGTCCGGCAGCTGGCTCAGCCAGCGACCCTGGGAGGCGACAGGTATCTTTCTCCACTGTCCGGAATGACGGCGACGATCATCTTTCCGGTGTTCTCCGGCCGTGCGCCGACAGCAAGGGCGGCAAAAAGCACCGCACCTGCCGACGCACCGGCGAGAATGCCTTCCTCCCTAGCGATCAATCGCGCCGTTTCCCTCGCCTCGGCCGGCGTTACCGCGATCACCTCGTCGACGACGCTCGCGTCGAAATTGTCCGGCAGATGATCCTCGTCCACCTCCGTCACCTTGTGGACGCCCTCGATACCTTCCGCATAGGGATTGTCCTTCGAGGGCAGGGAATCGGCGGTGGGTTCCGCGACGACGATCGTGACGCCCGGTTTCTGTCCCTTCAGGAACCGGCCGGCCCCGGAAATCGTCCCGCCCGTGCCGACCGCACCGACCAGGATGTCCACCGCACCGTCGGTATCGCGCCAGATTTCCGGCCCCGTCGTCTCGAAGTGGATGCGCGGATTGGCAGGATTGCCCAGCTGGTCGGTGAAGAATGCGCCGGGATTTTCCCGCCGCACCCTTTCCAGGATGACATCAAGGGCGTTCTCGACCAGAAACTCGTGATTGTCGATCAATACCACGTCCGCGCCATACTGGCGCAGGATGTTGATCTTGTCCTGGCTGATGACGTTTCGAAGGTAGAATTTCGTTCGATATCCCCGCGACGCCGCCACCGCCGCAAGACCGATGCCGGTGTTTCCGCTGGTGACGTCGACCAAGAGGTCGCCCGGCTTCAGCTTCCCGTTTCTCTCGGCTTCCCTGACGATCGCCCAGGCCGTCCGGTCCTTGATGCTGCCCGCAGGGTTCAGATATTCGATCTTGGCTACGATACGGGACTGCAGCGCCCGCGTCCGCCTGATCCTGTCGAACTCCAAAAGCGGAGTTTCCCCAATGAGTTCCGATAAATTGCCGTATATCCTGCCCAAGATGGTCCCCCTATTTTCAGACGGTGACGGCGTGGTCCTGCGGGCCGCCACGATGGCGTTCGAAGCGAGATATGCGCAAGGCTGGGTGTTTCCTGTTTTGCATCGCTGTTCGAAGGACTGTGGCGGGGAATTCCGCGATGCGCGGAGCCCGGACCGGCTGGAGACCTTTTCCGGCATGCCGATTGCGCCACGCTGCTGCTGGCCGCCGGCAGGCTGGTGCGGATAGCGCATGCATCATGACCTCACGAGATCGCGTCCGGAATTCTCCGGTAATTTGTCTACTGATTTAGTGGATAATGAAGAGCGATATTTCTGATTGTAGCCGGGAAGAGAGAAAATCCTTTTTCGATCTGGAAGCGATCATCAGGATTTCAGTTCCTCGGGTGCCGGCTACGCGGGCCGTGAAGCAATGGACATTTGGTCAGGAAAACGAAAGTGCTTCGATCAGGAGCGACGGTGACATTGGATAGCGGGGAGCGCGCGATAAGAACTGCTCTCGATTTAGCTTTTGCCGTGTCGGGCAACTGCCCGAGCAAAGCCCGGCGGAGCATCACGCAACTTGCGCGCCCGGCGACACTCTCCCTATCGAGCTTATGCGTCAGCGGATCTGGATAAGCAGGACCTTGTCAGCCGCGAAAAGCCGGTCCTCGGCGGTGTCCGGTACAAAATCAGAAGTAATTACCTTCAGACATGCCGTTTTCGAAAATTTCAATCCTTACTCCGTGAGGTCTACCGACTAAAGAATACGAGACTGCAAATCAGGTTTCGTCATGTCTTTTCTCCGCGCAGAAAATCTGTCCCTCGCCTTCGGCTCGACCCAGGCACTGAAGGACGTGTCCCTTTCGCTGGACGCGGGAGAGATCGTGGCGCTGATGGGAGCGAACGGCGCGGGCAAGTCCACGCTCGTTAAGATCCTTTCCGGCATTCACCGGCCTGATTCCGGCCGCCTCCTTCTGGATGGCCAGCCTTACACCCCGTCGAACCCGGCGGACGCGGCGGCGAATGGCGTGGTGACGGTCCACCAGTCGACGGATGTGATCGGTGTTCCCGGACTTCGCGTCGCCGACGCGCTCCTGCTCAATCGCTTCGTGGACGGCCGGCAGCCCTTTTTCGTCTCGCGCCGGTCCATTCACCGCGCGGCCGCGGGCATTCTCGCCGAAACAGGTTTCAATCTGCCGCTCGACCGCGATTTCGCCGATCTCGGCACCGCCGACCGGCAGATGGTGGCGATCGCCCGCGCCCTTTCCAACAAGGCGCGTCTTCTGATCCTCGACGAACCGACCGCCAGCCTTTCCGGCCGGGAGGCCGAACGGCTCTACGCAATCATCCGCCGGCTGAAAACTGCGGGCATCGTCGTTCTCTACATCTCCCATCGAACCGCCGACCTCGCCGCACTGGCTGACCGTGTCGCCGTGCTGCGTGGCGGGCAGAATGTCGGAGATTTCAGAAAGCCGGTGGATTTCAACCGCGCGATAGAAACCATGATGGGACGCCCGTTGGCGGCGGCGCGGCCAGGCCGGCACGGGCAATCCGGGGATATCGTCTTCAAGGCCGAAGGCGTGCGGATACTGCCCGACAGCATCCCTTTCGACTTGACCCTGCGCAAGGGAGAGGTGGTTGCGATCACCGGCGTTCTCGGCGCCGGCAAGAGCCGTTTCATGCAGGCGCTTTTCGGTCTGGGCAGGCTGGCATCAGGCAGGCTGATGCTGGACGGCATGGCCTACGCACCGGAAACGCCGAGGCAGGCCATCGCTGGCGGGATGGTCCTTGCAGCGGAAGACCGGCATCGTTCCTCCCTGATGCCGTCCGACTGGCCGGGAGAAAGCATCGCGGCGACGATTGGCCTGCCGCATTTGAAACGCTGGTATCCTTCCGGGCTGATATTCGGCGACCGGGAAAAACGCGAGGCCCGCGCCGCCATAACCCGTCTCGGCATCAAGGCTGCCGGGCCGAACGCCTCGGTCTGGTCCCTTTCCGGCGGCAATCAGCAAAAGGTGGTGATCGCCCGCTGGGAGGCCGAGCCGAGCCGGGTCCTCCTGCTTGACGAGCCCTTTCAGGGCGTGGATGTCGGCGCGCGGCAGGAAATCATCGCCGCGATACGAAGCCATGCGGATCGCGCCACGCTGATCGCCACATCCGACCCGGAAGAGGCGCTGGAAGTGGCGGATCGCGTGCTGGTGATGGATCGTCACACAGTGCTGGAAGGCCCGGCGCATGCCGCGGCGGATGACTTGCAGGAGAAAATCGGCCCATGACAGACAATCCCGTCCAAGTTCCTTCCCGCAAAGGCACCATTCCTTTCCGCGAAGGCGTCGGCGGCCCGGTGACCGTGAGCGAGATCGTTCGTCGGGGCGCGGTGTTTTTCCTGCTGGCGGCGCTTGGCGTGATCTTCACGGTCGCGCAACCTGCCTTCATCAACATCAACAACCTGATGAGCATCCTGCAGGCCGTGTCCGTGGTCGCCATCATCGGTGCCGGTGTAACCATCACGCTCGCCATCGACGGGTTCGATCTGTCCGTGGGAGCGGTCGCCGCCTCCAGTGTCATGGCGGCCAGCTATGCGATGATCGTTCTCGGTTTCGGCGCCGCTGAAACCGTCTTGCTGGTGTTGGCCTTCGGTACCCTGGTTGGATTGCTCAATGCGCTGCTGATCGTCAGACTGAAGGTACCGGACCTTCTGGCGACGCTTTCGACCATGTTCCTGCTGACCGGACTGCAACTCATCCCGACGGCGGGGCGATCGATTTCGCCGGGGCTTATTCTGCCGAACGGTTCAACCGCCACCGGCAAAGTCGATCCGCTTTTCCTGATGATCGGGCGCTCCAGCCTGTTCGGCGTCGTGCCGCTGGCTGTCATCCTGATGCTGGTCGTCGCCGTGATCCTGCATGTGCTGACGGAGCGCACCCGTCTGGGACGCCTGCTATACGCCACCGGCGGCAATGAGGCGGCCACCCGGCTGGCCGGCGCCAACGTGGCGCGGCTGAAGACGATGGCCTACGTGCTCTCGGCCATGCTGGCATCGCTCGGCGGCATCATCGTCGCCGCACGCGTCGGACGCGGCGATGTCTCATCCGGCGCGTCGCTTCTGATGGATTCGGTCGCCGCCGCCCTGATCGGCTTCGCCGTTCTGGGGCTCCGCCGCCCGAACGTGCTCGGCACCATTGTCGGGGCGGTTTTCGTCGGCGTGCTACTGAACGGGCTGACGATGCTGAACTCCCCCTATTACACGCAGGACTTCATAAAGGGTGCGGTCCTCGTCGGCGCGCTCGCCCTAACCTACGGCGTCAGCCGCAACCGCTAGTTCGGAATGCAAACCAAGGGACGGATCATGTTCAAGAAACTCAAAATCCTGGCCGCCGCGCTCGTCACTGGTGCGATCTTTGCTACCCAGTCCACAGCCGCCGGCCTGCCGGGAGCGCCCGCCCCCTTCGACAAGGGCGGCGTGGATATCGCCGTCGTCAGTTTTCTGGGAAGCGGCGACTGGCTGCAAGCCTTCGAGGCGGGCGTCAAGCGTCAGGCCGATGCGCTCGGCGTCAAGCTGACGGTCTCCCAGGCGCGCAACGACAACGACACCCAGCGCACCCTGATCGAGCAGGCGATCAATCTCGGTGTCAAGGGCATCATTGTCAACAACGGCCGACCCGAAGTGCTGAAGGACGTGGCGCAAAAGGCGCTGGACGCGGGCATCAAGGTTGTCGCCTATGACGTGGACCTCGACAATCTGCAGATTCCGCAGATCGAGCAGAGCGACAGGGACATGGCCCGCCTCGTGCTCGAACAAGCGATCAGGGAAAAGGGCGAAGGCTTCACCGCCGGCGCCGTTTACGTCGCCGGCTTCGCGCCGCTCGACCGACGCTATGGCGTGTTCAAGGAGTTCGTGCAGAAGCACAACATCACGGAAAAGGCCGTGTGGGGCGTCGTCAACGACACGGTTCCCGCCTCCGTCGCCGACCAGACCAAGGCCGTGCTGCGCGCCAATCCGGATATTTCCGTGATCTTTACCCCGTGGGATGAATTCGCCAAGGGCGTCAAGCTTGCCATCGACGAACTGGGTCTTGCCAGCCGGGTGAAGATCTATGGCGTCGATATCTCCACCGCCGACATCCAGCTCATCACCGAGCCGGAGAGCGCCTGGGTCGCGACCGCCGCCGCCAACGCCGCCGTCGTCGGCGAGGTTTCGGTGCGCGCCGTTGCGCTTTCCATCGCCGGTCAGTTCCCCGGCCGCTCCGTGCTGCTGCAACCGACGCTGATTACCCGCGACGATCTAACCGGCAACGGGATTGGCACCATTGAGGAATTGCAGGAAAAGTTCCCGGCCTTTAGGGAAAGCGATGCCGCGACGGCCGACTGGATTCCCGCCGTCAAGCGCTGACAGGGATCATGGCGCCGCCCGCGGGGGCGGCATTTCTTCTTCAACCGGACGGAACGAGCAGACAGATGGCCGCGAATGACCTTCCCCGACCCGATTTTGCCCGCAACATGACCCTGATCGGCCATAGCGACATAGGCGGTCGGGGCGACGGGCTGCAGCTGATGGTCCACAAGGGGTACGCCTATATCGGCCATCCGTGGTCGCAGGGCTTCTCCATCGTCGACGTGCGCGATGCTCGCAACCCGAAGACAGTCAATTACGTCCAGGCCCCCGCCAATACCTGGAACATCCATCTTCAGGCACATGGCGACTTGTTGCTGGTCATCAACGCGCTCGATCTGTTCGCCGATGTCGAGACCTTCACCGACGAGAAGATTTATTACACGCAGTCAGTGGGCGATACGGTGGCGGGAAGCCGGGGCAGGCGCGCCTGGACGGCGGGTATGAGCGTGTTCGACATCTCGACACCGGACAAGCCGCGCGAGATCGGCCGGCTCGATGTGGAAGGCGTTGGTTTCCATCGCCTCTGGTATGTGGGCGGCCGCTACGCCTATGCCTCCGCGCTGCTCGACGGCTTCACCGACTACATCTTCGTCACCATCGACATGGCGAACCCACAAAAACCCGAGCTGGCAGGCCGCTGGTGGCTGCCCGGCATGAACAGGGCGGGCGCGGAAACTCCAACCTGGGGCGAAGGCCGGCGCTTCGCATTGCATCACGCTCTCGTTCACGGCGATACGGCCTATGCCTGCTGGCGCGACGGCGGGTTGACGCTGCTCGACATCGCCGATCACGCCAACCCGAAACTGATCCGTCATCTCAACTGGTCGCCACCTTATGGCGGCGGCACCCATTCGCCTCTGCCGCTGCCCGGCCGTGACCTGCTGGTGGTCGCTGACGAGGCCGTGCTGGACAATGAGGAAGACGGTCGCAAGCACACCTGGATGTTCGATATCCGCGTGCCGGAAAATCCGGTCAGCATTTCCACCTTCCCGATTCCCCATGAGATCGACTATGTGAAAAAGGGCGGTCATTTCGGCCCGCACAACCTGCATGAAAACCGGCCCGGCAGCTTCCAGTCGGAAACGCTGATCTTCGCCACATGGCAGAATGCCGGTATCCGGGCGTTCGATATCTCCGATCCCTACCATCCGGTCGAAACCGGCGCGCTGGTGCCTGCCGCGCCGCGCGCCATGACCGACAGGCGCCCCGGACGCCCGCGGGTGATCCAGTCGGCGGATGTGTTCGTCGATACCGCCGGGCTGATCTATGCCACCGACTACAATGCCGGGTTGGAAATCATCGAATACAAAGGATGATGTCTTTTTCGCTGCACCACCCCTATGCTGGCCTGACGGCATAGGGGTGGTTACGGGAAGCTCGCGTCAGCGTGCCAGCGGAATCCAGTCGGCAAGGACAGCATCCGTCGCGCCAAATTCGGGGATCTTCCGCGAAAGCTCCTCGACGGTTTTCACGCCCTTGTCCCGCAGAGCTTTCCGGGTCAGCAGCACCGGCTTCACCAGAATGCGCCGGGGTACCTCGGAACCGGCGATCTCCAGCGCCGCCGCGCGCACTGACGCCGCACCGACGACGGCTGGGTTGGTGGCGACGGTCGCCTGCCACGGGCTGCCTTCCTCGGTGATTTCCTGAATGTCGGCCGTGGATACGTCAGCCGAATATATCTTCAGCTTTTCGGCTATGCCGAGATCGACGGCCGCAAGTTTAACCCCTCGCGCAAACTCGTCATATGGGGCGAAGACCACGGAAATATCCGGATTGGCGCGCAGAGCGGCCTTCGCCTGGTCGGCTGTGCTCGCGGCAGTCGTGTCGTTCACCGCACCGAACCGCGCCTTTTCGGCGACACCCGGATTATCCGCCTTGAACTTTTCCCAGACTTCGTTGCGCCGGTCGAGCGGGGCGAAACCCGCGACATAGACATAAGCCGCACTGAACTCCTTGCCGTTATCCGCCGATAGTTGTTCCAGAGCGGCCCGCGCCAGTTCATGGTCACTCTGCTCGACCTGCGGAATGCGCGGATTGTCGAGATCGACATCGAAAGCGATGACCTTGACACCCGCGTCCAGCGCCTGCTGGGCAACATCCTTCAGCGCTTCGGGCTGGCCATGATCGATGATGATGGCGTTCACACCGAGATTCACGGCCTGCTGGATCTGATCGCGCTGCTCGGCGGCGTTCTGGCGGCCGGGAAAGACCCTGAGATCGATGCCCAGCGCCTTGGCCTGGGCTTCCGCACCAGCCTGATACGACTGGAAGAAGTCGCCGGCGGAGATGTAGGAAATCAGGGCAACCCTGACGCCGCCCTTGTCGAAGGGTGAGGGCGCACCGGCGATGCCGCCGGCAAAAGCGCCGGTTACCGACGTCAGGGTCAGGAAAGCCGCGGCTGAAAGGCTTCCGAGCGTAAATTTCATTGTAGGTCTCCCGTGTTGCTCTGCGCGTTGCGTCGAGTGAAGCCGGAAGCCTAGTGAAAAGCACAGCCGTGACGATGGGCGGCCATGCCAAGTTCATGAACGGTTATGTAAAAATTTGCTCCCAACCCGGCGATCAAGCGAACGGAACGGCGATACCGGCCGGAAGCCGCCTGATACATTCCCGACCCGAAGGCACAGACGATCTCTCCGGCGAGGCAAGCAGCAATGAAAATCAATGGACAATCCTGGCGGACCATCTGGCTCGACGACAATGGCCACAGCGTTTCGATTATAGACCAGACGCTGTTGCCCCACGTATTCCGGATCGTCCGCCTGGACAGCGCCGATGACGCCGCCCGCGCCATCCGCTCCATGCAGGTCCGGGGCGCGCCGCTTATCGGCGTCACAGCGGCTTTTGGCGTGGCGCTCGCGCTGCGCACCGATTCCAGCGACGCGGCGCTTGAAGCCGTGCTTGCGCTCCTGCACGCCACCCGTCCCACGGCCGTGAACCTGCACTGGACGCTCGACCGCGCCGCCGGCGTCCTGCGGCCGCTTGCCGCGAGTCGTCGCGCCGAAATCGCGCTGGATCTGGCATTGCGGCTGGCGGAGGAGGATGTCGCGATCAACCGCGCGATCGGCGAACATGGCGCGGATATCATCCGCGCCATTGCCACGCGCCATCCGGGCCGGACGGTGAACATCGCCACCCATTGCAATGCCGGATGGCTGGGAACGGTCGATTACGGTACGGCGCTCGCGCCGATCTATCGGGCGCATGACGAGGGTATTGCAGTTCACGTCTACGTGGACGAAACCCGCCCTCGTCTCCAGGGCGCTGCGCTCACGGCATTCGAACTCGGCCAGCACGGCGTACCCCACACTGTCATTCCCGATGGCGCATCCGGTCACGTCATTCGCACGCGAGGCGTGGATCTTGCAATAACCGGATGCGACCGGGTGGCCCGCAACGGGGACACTGCCAACAAGATCGGAACCTACATGCTGGCGCTCGCGGCCGCCGATAACCACGTTCCCTTCTACGTCGCGCTGCCGAGCCGAACCGTGGATCTTTCGCTCGCCGCCGGCCATGCAATCGAGATCGAGGAGCGCGATGAGCGGGAAGTTCTTTCCGTAAGCGGTCGCGATGGAGACGGTGCCATCACCTCCTTGTCCATCGCTGCGCCCGGAGCCAATGCCTTCAATCCAGCCTTCGACGTGACGCCGGCGCGGCTTGTGCGTGCTTTCATCACCGAACGCGGCATTCTTGCGCCCGCCGACTTCGGCCTGCTGGCCGACGACGCAGCATAGTCTTTCCCATTGCGACCGGAATTCAGAATTTTCTCCCGCCGCCCGCCTCAAACGGAGACGCACATGCCTCAAACCTCCGATGGCCTACACCTATGATGCAGGCGAGTTGGACAGGAGGTTTCATGGCCGTATCCGTTGCCCATAATATCGCGGCGCAGACACCGGAAGGTGACGCGGTGGATGCTGTCATCGCGGCAGGACGGAATGCGGCTGGTCGCCACTGGGTTCCGGCCACTTCGGGCAATTTCTCGGTGCGCGCCTCGGCAACGCATATCGCCATCACCCGCTCGGGCGTCGACAAGGGCGCCCTGCAGAATGCGGACGTGTTGCTGCAGGATATCGATGCCCCCCTTCTTCCCGGTTCATCAGCCGAGGCATTGCTGCACGTCGTCCATTATCGGGAATGGCCGCAGACCGGAGCGATTTTCCATGCGCATGGACCGTACGCCACAGTCATCGGCCGCGCCCATGCCGGACAAGGCTCCGTCGTTCTTCGCGGCTGGGAACTGCAGAAGGCGCTGGAGGGCGTGTCGAGCCACGAGCAGGACATCGAGGTTCCTGTCTTTCAAAACGATCAGGACATGGAGAGGCTCTGGAAGCGCATCCGCGCCCGACTGACCGCGCCGCCCGCACCGGGGCTGATACTCGCACCGGGTTATCTGCTGGCCGGGCATGGGCTTTATGCCTGGGGTCGCGATCCGAAGGCGGCGGTGCGCCATCTGGAAGCGCTCGAAACCATTTTTCAGCAGATCATCATTCTGGAGACCTACCGCCATGACGCAACTGATCGTTTATGAAGCCGGCAATCCGCGCAACGTCCTGCTCGACACCCGCGATTTCGAGGTGATCGAGCGCGAAGTGAAGGCGCTCGGGGCAGGCATCGAGCGCTGGAAGGCATCGAAGACGCTCGCTTCCGACGCGTCCAACGAGGACATCCTCGAAGCCTATGCCCCGGAAATCGAGCGCCTGAAGCGTGAGCGGGGCTATGCGGTCGCCGATGTCATCCGCGTCACCCGCGGCAACGAGAACTGGCCGGCCATGCGCCAGAAGTTCCTGAACGAGCACACCCACGACGAGGACGAGGTCCGCTTCTTCGTGGAAGGCAGCGGCGCTTTCTACCTGCATATCGACGACAAAGTCTATCAGGTCGTCGGTGAGCCGGACGACCTGCTCTATGTACCGGAAGGCACGAAGCACTGGTTCGACGGCGGCGCGGACGGCTTCTTCACCGTCATCCGGCTGTTCGTCAAGCAGGAGGGATGGATCGCCAACTTCACCGGCAACGACATCTCGCAAACCGTACCCTACTACAATAGCTGAATCCGCCTGCGGGATATTCGACGTGCTCCACACGCCCAACCACGACTATCGCATTCTTGACGCGCAGGGGGCGGCCGATTATCTGGCCGCTCATCCAGCGCTGGCGGCACATCTGGGCGGGACGCCTGGAGAATGGACCTGCCGGGATGTCGCAGACGGCAACCTGAATTCCGTGTTCCTCATCGACGGTCCGCAGGGTGGGCTTTGCGTGAAGCAGTCGCTTCCCTATGTCCGGGTCTTCGGCGAAGGCTGGCCGATGGACATCAACCGGGCGCGTTTCGAACATGCCTATGCCAGCCGTGTCGCACCGCATGTCGGCACGCTCGCCCCACGCATCCATCACTTCGATGAAACGCAATTCATCACCGTGATGGAGAAGCTGGAGCCGCATATCATCCTGCGCAATGCAATGCTGGCAGGCCGGCGGCTGCCGCGTGCCGTCGCCGATGTGGCGGAATATGCGGCCCGAACCGCGTTCCATACCAGCGATCTCGCCGTGCCATTCGAGCGGAAATTCGCCGACGCCGGCGTCTTTTCCGGCAATCTCGCCCTGCAGCGGATTACGGTCGATCTGGTGTTCACCGATCCTTATGTCGAGAGCGGACGCAACCGGGTTCTCTCGCCGCATCTCGATGCCTGGGCCGCTTCGCTACGCGAGGATAGCGCCCTGAAGGCGGCCGTCGCCCGCCATCGCCTCGCCTACCTCAGCAAGGCCCAGTCCGTATTGCACGGCGACCTGCACACCGGCTCGGTGATGGTGACGCCGGACGATACGCGCATCATCGACGGGGAATTCGCGCTTCTCGGCCCGACGGGCTTCGATACGGGCACGTTCATCGCGCATTATGTCATGGCCTGGTTCGCCCGTTCGGCCCATGAAGGATCGTCACAGGAGAATGCCTCGTTCCGTGCGGCGCTTGCAGACGATATCGTGGAATTCTGGAATGTTTTCGCCACGCGGTTCATTCACCTCTGGCAGGAATGGGACGGCGAGAACGACGGGACGCCCCGCACCCATTTCACCAGCGGAACGGATCGCCAGGCGCTCGATGCCTTCAGGCGCTCCTATGTCGATGAAATCCTTGCCGACACGGTCGCCTTCATGGGGGTGGAGATCATCCGCCGCATTATCGGTTTCGCGCAACTGGCGGATTTCACCACGATCGCCGACGAGCCAGCCCGGGCCAGGGCGATGGCCGGTGCGCTGAGCTTCGCGCGGACCGTATTGCTGAATCCCGGACGATTCCGCGACGTCGCCACGCTCGTCGGCGCCTTGCTGGAGCATGAAAGAGCGGATGCCGGCGATCCCCAGGCTACAGGGAATGTCTGACCCATGACGGTGAAATACCGGTTTTTCGCCGGCCTGGTCCTCGTCGATATCGAAGGCACCATCAGCCCCATCAGCTTCGTGCGCGATACGCTGTTCGCCTATAGCTGCGAGCACCTTGCTTCATTCCTGGCGGAGCGTGGCCATGAACCCGCTGTCGCTGCAATCCTTGAGGAGACACGCGAGCAATCGGGCGATGCCGACGCATTGCGTGCGTTGCTCGCCTGGCAGGAGCAGGACATCAAAGCCCCACCCCTGAAGAAATTGCAGGGCTTGATATGGGAGCGTGGTTATACCGAGGGTGCCTACAAAGCTCCGCTTTACCCGGATGTGCTGGGGGCCCTGGAGGCATGGAAGGCCATCGGGCTTCCTGTCCACGTCTATTCCTCCGGCTCCGTGAAGGCGCAGGAACTGTTCTTCCGCTACAGCACGGTCGGCGATATCCGCGCCAGATTTGCAGGATTTCACGACACCGGCGTCGGTAACAAGCAGGTTCCGGCTTCATATGGCCGGATTATCGAGATTGCGGGTATTCCTGCCTCATCCGCACTGTTTTTTTCCGACAATGCCGGTGAACTTGCCGCTGCAAGCGATGCGGGGTTGCAGGTGGTTCAGGTGGTGAAAGACGGAACCGTAGCTGACGCGCGCTTCCCCCAGATATCATCTTTCGACCAGATCGCGGTCGATCCGGCGTAGTGGCGGTTAGCACTCTTGAACCTTGGGGCAGATTCCAACAGCGCCTGCCTGTGCATCTTCCTGTGATCGCAGATATGGAATGCGACACGGCTTTACGCCGCAGTCCCTGTCGAACAACTTCCAGGGTGGATCACGACCAGGTAATTGTAGTGAACTTGCTCAATGAATTAGACTTACCGACATCTTGCACGAACTCTCCGATGACCGCCGCGTCCGGATAGTGGACATCGAGTTGCGGCAAAACGTGCCGAGCGAAAGTTCGACGCTGTTTTTCTCGCAGACACGCCAGCGCTTATTCCGGATATCGATAGCTTTCCTCCCTCAATGGGTTGGGCCGACCATTATCCTTGAATAGCGCAGGAGACCAAGCAGCATCACTCGCCGAAACGCTTTTCTCAATGGAGCAGCACCGCGCCGTCGAGGCTCTGGCGCGTGCCGGAAAGACCGCCCGCGAAATCATCATCAGTTCTCCCGCTTACAGCCATCAAGTGCTGGTTGAAAGCCTGAATCGCAGCAGCCGTCATCTTCTGGCTTTGATTTAACGAGTCCTGAGTCTAGGTTCGCCTCGCCTCGGCCAACCACTCAGCCGTGATCCTGCTTGCCTTGTGGGCTGTCCAACGAGTGGCCGATGTCCATCATGCAAAGTGCGGTGCTATTCTTGCTGGCAGGATGTCTGTTCATCAAGGCGTGGCGCCTATCGGGAACATCTTCTCTTCTTTGCCGTTCCGGGATGAGGATGCGCGCGCATAGTTCCCGTGGATGTTCGCGCCGCTCCGGAGCCCTGCCGCAAGGTCCGAGCGCGGTGGGGCTTTTATCTTTGATAGCCTCATCAGCCGGTCAAACAGGACCGGCAATTCGTTTGAGCATATCTGCGAAAGACACGTCAGGCTGTACCTGCGATACCGATCATCCCCAGCGCTTCACTTGACCGATCCCGAAAAGGATCGGGAAAACGAAGCTCGGGCTATCCGATCAAGAGCAAAACCAAAAGAAAACCACTCCCTCCGAACCGTCACCTCCGAAGCCGATCGGCTCCTCCAGCGATGACAAGAAACGCTAGCTGTGAGCTTTCGGGAGGTTGTCCATTCGAGGCGGATCAAGGAGACTGGAGTTACCACAGCATCGTGTTTTCCGAAAATCGATTCCGATTTTCGGACCGATGTTGTAGTGCGAATTCATCCGATCTCCTTGTTGCCGCTGATGACGAACATCCGGAAGTATTGGAAAAAGGTCAGAATTCTTCCCAGTTTTCTGCCGTGAAACCGGCATTTGCAACTGCAGGTTTCCGGGCTGTATTGCGGGCCCGCACGACGGAGCCAACCTGAACCGATGGCGCTTTCATTGCGCGGGCAGTATCGCGCAAAGCCACGGCTTGGTTTGTCGCCCCATCCAGTTTGAACCGGTCAACAAGGTCCCGAAGCTTGGCCGCCTCCAGCGCCAGAGAATTCGAAGCAGCGTTGGACTGTTCGACCATGGCTGCATTCTGTTGCGTCGTCTGATCCATCGAATTCACCGCCTGATTCACTTCCGCCAGTCCGGTCGACTGTTCCTGGGCGGACGTTGCGATCGATTCCATATGACTGTTCATTTCGACAATGAACTCGCCGATCGTTTTCAGCGCCTCACCCGCATCGCGCACCAGCTTCACGCCGCTTTCAACTTCGACAGAAGAGTTTTGGATCAGCCCCTTGATTTCGCGGGCGGCAGTCGCGGCGCGTTGCGCAAGCTCGCGCACTTCCTGGGCAACGACGGCGAAACCTTTTCCAGCGTCGCCTGCACGCGCCGCTTCCACGCCGGCATTCAGTGCAAGCAGGTTCGTCTGGAAGGCAATCTCGTCGATGACGCTGATGATATTGGAAATCTGTTGCGAAGACTCCTCAATCTTGGTCATGGCCTCTTCGGCATGGGAAACAACCTCTGCGGACTGAACGGCCGAGCGATTTGCACGATGAGCAACCGAGCGGGCCTCCTCCGTCCTCTTGGCCGAATTGGCGACATTGACCGTGATCTCATCAAGTGCTGCGGCCGTCTCTTCCAGAGCGGCAGCCTGCTGTTCGGTGCGCCTGGACAAATCGTTGGCGGCTTGGTTCAGTTCCTTCGATCCTCCATCGATTGCGCCGGTCGCGTCCGCGACTGCATTCATGGCGTTTCGTAGCTGTTCGACGGCTGCATTAAAGTCCGAGCGGAGACCTTCAAAGTCCGGAGCGAACGCATCGTTGAAACGGAAAGTCAGATCGCCCCCGGCGACCTTCTTCAGCCCATTCGCCAGGTGGGTCGTCGCATTTTGCATTTCCTCGGCGCGTTTCTGGTCAAGCACCGCCACGCGGACCCGTTCCTGTTCTGTGGAATGCCGATTTTCTTCGGCTTCCTGTTCGAGCGCGAGCGCTCTCAACCCGTTCTCCTTGAATATTTGAACTGCGGCGGCCATCTTCCCGATTTCGTCGACCCGCTCTCTTTCCGGCACGTCGGTTTGGAGGTTTCCGTCTGCAAGGCGTTGCATGGCGGCGGTCATTGCACCGATTGGTGTCGAAATCGACCGCGAAACAAACCACATGGCAATGACGCCGGCGCTTAACACGAAGAAGCCGACGGTCGCCTGCATCCATCCGTCGGAGACGTTGCGTTGCACTAACGCTGCGTTGAGCTTTTCCGCCTGTGCGAGAGCGACGTCCGTGGGCACTTCGATCAGGACAGACCATGGTGTTCTGGTTCGTCCAAGCGTGATGGGAGCCAGCGCCCGGAACACGGTCCCATCCGCCAGGGCTTCCTTGCGCCCGCCCTGGATTGTAGGCAAGAGCGCGGTCAGCGTCCCATCGGTTTTGTCAAGGGAGCGGCCAACTAACTCGGGATGCTCACTGGAGGCAACGATCAATCCCTTGTAACTGATGATTTCGACGGAGGCTTTTCCGTCATAAAGGCTTGCCTTCACCTGCTCGGCCAGCTTCTGGACGAATGCAAGATCGAAATCCGCCCCGGCAACCCCCATGAACCTCCCGTCCACAGTGACGGGTACTGACATGGTCGCCAGATAGACATTCTTGCCCTGAACGATATAGGGCAACGGATCGAGAATACTCTCGTTCCCGCCATTTTGGGGGCCTATGTACCAGCCGCCCTTCATCACGCCGTTTGGATGCAGATCATGACTGTCGTACTCGACCAGAGGCTGAATGTCGATTGAGCCATTGGCTCCCCTCGTCCAATACGGCAAGAACCTGCCCGTCGAATCCGAACCGGCCTTCTTGTTGTTGTGATAGGAACCATCCAACCCGTCGAGAGCATTGGGCTCCCATGCGCTGTAGGTACCATTGAACTGTGGATTATCCTGCAAGACCTTCAGCAGGACGGCATTTAACTGATTTCGCCGCTCTAAGACAGGAATGGCGTTCTCGGTGGCCAAGGTTTCAAAGACACGGGCCATATTGCGGGCCGCGTCGAATGCCTCATTAAGAGAGCTTTCGATGATCCCAGCCTGCGTCGTTGCCAAGCCCAACAAGCTTTGCTTCGTCATTTCCCTCGTCAGCTCGGACACGTTTTCGCTGACGAAATGCTGTCCATTGCGGGCGGCAAGCACGCCATATCCCAGGAGGCCGCCGACCGCCGTAAAGACGCTCAAACCTGAAAGAACTGCGATTTTGACCTTGATTGATCGGAATTGCATGTTTCACCTCGCGCATATGAGCCTGAGGTGATTTCATGGCAGTATTATTTATTGATAGTTATTGACAAACATCAAAAGGAAAATATCTCTTAAAGAATTCTCCTTATAAAGCAATACGTTATTTACAAAATCCAGAATTCGCACAATCACTCGAGTTCATACTTAAGTTCAACAGGATTCTTCAAGATATTCAATGCTAAATGTCAAAATTCATAACAACATCAACTCCTGATTTTACTCCAAAACAGAGAATCCAAGATAAAATACTATATTTCAGATTTCTATTTGGAAAGGACTCCATGACATTGAAAGGTCGCAGCGCTCCCGCATTGCGGCTCTTCAGCTCGTTCGCAGCATTGGCCAGCTTGCCCAGGCTGGCGAGGTCATGACGGGATATGAACTGGCTTCCTTGAAGGAAGATATGTCAAACGCTTGAATTCAAGCTATTTTCAGAGCTGCAATATCTCCCGTTTCCAACGCGCGCAGATTCGCTTCGATCCTGTCGATCGGCCAGTTCCACCATGCGAGATCCAGAAGTTCGGCGATGACGCCTTCCGGATAACGCATCCGGATAACGGTCGCCGGATTTCCGCCGACGACGGCATAGGCGGGGACATCGCGGGTAACTACGGAAGCGGCGGCGATGATTGCGCCTGCACCGATCTGCACGCCGGGCATGACAGCGGCATTATGGCCGATCCAGACGTCGTGGCCGACGACCGTGTCCTTCACGGGCAAGTCCTTGTAACCGAAGGTTTCCGGTTTGAAGATGCGGAAGGGATAAGTCGTGACGCCGGTCATGGGATGATTGGCTGAACTGGTGATGAAATAGCTGCCCCGGGCGATCTGCACGAATTTGCCGATCACCAGCCGCTCGCGGCTGTCGGTAAACAGATAGGGCGCCAGGATTTCGGCGGTCTCCTCCAGCTTTCCGTAATGCGTGTAATAGCTGTAGTCGCCGATCTCCATGCACGGATGGCTGACGGCGTTCTTCAGGTAGACCGTGGTTCGCGAAACCCTGCCGTCCGGATGAGTGACCGGAAACATCGCGCTTGCATCGAGAAGAGGCACGGCAAGACCCTTTCCTTGGAAAATTCGGCGCCCACCGGAAGCAGTTCAGGACCCTTCTGGAGCCTGGCCGATCAGAAGAACAGCAATCCTGCGATACGCACAGCAATCCCGCAAGGTCACGGGTTTTCGTCCTGGCATAAAACATCTCCGGATAATGCCTCAAACACGGAGATAGCCATGATCGGAAACTCTTTCCCAGACCCTTCAAACGCAAGAGAACATCTTTTTGCAGCACCACCCCCGCTTCGCCGCGACGTGCTGCTTGCCGGCCTTTCCGCCTCGGTTCTGGCGGCCATGCCCACCGGCGCCGCGGCAAGAACCACCACCAAAAACAACCAGGTCAGCAAGGAAAGCCGTGACATGAACTATGTAACCACCACCGACGGCGTAGAGATTTTCTACAAGGACTGGGGTCCGAAGGATGCCCAGCCGATCGTCTTCCATCACGGCTGGCCGCTCTCCGCCGACGATTGGGATGCCCAGATGCTCTTCTTCCTCGGCAAGGGATATCGCGTGATCGCCCATGACCGGCGTGGACACGGACGTTCGAGCCAGGTCGGCGACGGCCACGACATGGATCATTATGCCGCTGATTTCGCCGCGGTCGCCAATCATCTCGATCTCCGCAACGCCATCCATATCGGGCACTCGACCGGCGGCGGTGAGGCGACGCACTATGTTGCCAGGCATGGCCAGCCGGACGGACGCGTGGCAAAGCTGGTGCTGATCGGCGCCGTGCCGCCGATCATGGTCAAGACGAAAGCCAATCCCGCCGGCCTGCCGCTGGAAGTCTTCGACGGCTTGCGCGCCCAGCTTGCCGCCAACCGCGCGCAGTTCTACCACGATCTCGCAAGCGGCCCCTTCTATGGTTTCAATCGGGAAGGCACCAAGACGGTCGACACCATCGTCCGGAATTGGTGGCGCCAGTCGATGATGGGTGGCGCAAACGCGCAATATCTCGGCATCAAGGCGTTTTCTGAAACCGATTTCACCGAAGACCTCAAGACGATCACGGTGCCGACGTTCGTCATGCATGGCGAGGACGACCAGATCGTGCCGATCGCCGACTCCGCGCCGCTTTCGGCCAAGCTCCTGAAGAATTCCACTCTCAAGGTCTATCCGGGCCTGCCGCATGGCATGTGCACGACACATGCCGAGATCGTCAACGCCGACCTGCTCGCCTTCATCGAGCGCTAGTCGGCCGGGAAGCGGCGCCATCCGCCGCCGGCGCCGCTTCCCTATCCATCGTCTCCTTCGCCCTCCAGGATCGGCCTCGCAAACGCACCGATCGGCATCTGAACTAAAAGCTGTAACGCCGCTCCATCCGCGATGGAGCGGTTATCACTATCGTTGATGCCGGCCGGAGCTTCGATCGAAAAAGCTGTCCCCAGGCACAGGGCAACCCACCGGTTTGCGAATGCCGTCAGTGCCTCCGGCACTGACCGTTCATTCCTTGGATCAGGTTCCGGTAGTCCAGCGACCGATGTCGCCAATGGCGGTTGAATTCTATTCTCCTTCCACGTTCTCGACGACGAGCCCGCTGGAAGGAATCGAGCATGGCTCCCTTTGATATCAAGCCGCCGACCGCGGCCGTGACGTTCACGAAGCCTTTGGAAGCAGGCGTGACGCCGGATCGCGAAATGCAGCGTGTGCTGCGTACCGCACCGGTGGAATCCTTCCGCATCGACGACCCTTTCGACACCCGGCTCGCCCGCTGGAAGCACGATCCCTTTCATGAAGTCGTGCAGCCCATGTCGGACCATGTGATCATGACCTATCTCGGGAAGATGCAGCGCCTGGAGCGGCGGTCGGGAAGGGAGTATTCCACCGGAACGGGGCGCCGTGGCAGCATCACGTTCATCCCGGCCGGCTCCAGTTCGCGATGGGACATCCACGGACCGATGGATATCGTGCAGCTTTATCTGTCGCCGGAGCTTCTCGACCGTGTCGCGCGCGAATGCCCTGGCCCCGCGAGGCCATTGATCGAGAGCACCGCGCAGCCGGACAGTGTCATGGCGACCCTGCTGGAGATGACGCATAAATCATCGGGCGATCCGGCCTATCTGGAGGCGCTCTATCGGCAGCAGCTGGCAAGCCTGATCACCATCCACCTCGTCAAGACCCATAGCGGTGTCGCTGAAACCGCTGAAAAAGCCTCGGGCGGCCTCTCCCCGGCCATTCTCCGCATGTCGCTGGAGCGGCTGTCCTCGGAAAACGAGGCGGATTTTTCACTCGGCGCGCTTGCCGAAGCTGCCAATCTTTCGCGCTTCCACTTCTGCCGGGCCTTCAAGAAAAGCACGGGGCTCACGCCCCATGAATGGCTGCGCCAGCGACGGATGGAACAGGCGATGGCGATGTTGCGCAACCCGGTGCTGCAGATAACCGACATCGCCGGAATGCTGGGTTATGCGACGCTCACCGCCTTCGGTGTGGCGTTCAAGCGCCATACCGGATTGACGCCCGGGGAATGGCGCCGGACCATCCTTTGAAACGAGATTGGACATGATCGGTACCCGGGTAAAAAAACGCTGCAGCCGGCTCGTCGGAAGCCGGCTGCAGCGGTTTGCACGATGGAGGGTGACAACGCGCCCCTGCCCGTTAATGTTCACGCGGCGGAAGGAACCCCTTGACGGTGGTGAGGTCCGGCCAGGGCAAAACCGTTTCGCCCGATACTTGCCAATCGCCATTTGTCCGTCGCAGCCTCAGTTCGTAGAATGCCGGCGACGCGCGATCGCTCATGCGGCGGTAGAGAACTGCCGTCGCCTCATCGCCCTGTTGCTCGTGCTCGATGTGCAATATCCTTTTCTCGGTCGAAAGCGGTCTTTCACCGCCATCACGCCGGGAACGGAATTCCGCAAACATTTCCGCCTTGGAAAACCGGGCGATCGTGCCCTCCGGGGTCAGGACCAGAAAGCCCAGGTCTTCGGTGTACAGACCCTCCATCTCCTCCATTCGATAGTTGCTGCCCACTTCTGCCAGCCGATCGATGAATGCGACGATTTCAGGATTATGCTGCTCGTTCATAACTTTGCTCCTTCAAGCAAGGGCCATGCCGCCATCGACATGCAGTTCGATGCCGTTCACGAAGCTTCCTGTGTCGGACGCGAGGAACAGCGCGGCACGGGCCAGTTCTGCAGGCCGCCCCATGCGGCCGGCGGGAATGAGGGACGCCATCTGGTCCTCAAATGCCGGACGATCGGCTTCCGAAACCCCGAGCTTGCCGAGGATTGCGGTTTCGACCGGTCCGGGGCTCAGGATGTTCACGCGGATCTTCCGTGGTTTGAACTCGATGGCCCAGTTCCTGGCGAAGGCGGCAACCGCGGCTTTCGAACCGGAATAGACGGCGTGGTCCGGCAGGACCTTGGTGGCGGCAAGCGAACTCGTGATGATGATGTTGCCGCCATCGCGGATCAACGGAGCAAGCGCCTGCACGCCGAAGAAGACGCCGCGGGTGTTGGTGGCGAAGTGGCGGTCGAAATCCTCCGGCGTGACGTTGGCCGAAGCGGTGAGGTTGATAACGCCGGCATTGGCCATGTAGATGTCCAGCCCGCCGAAACGGGCCTTCACCATATCCGCAAGCTTTTTGTGATGCGCCAGGTCGGCGACGTCGCCGACGAAGCCAATGGCGCCATGGCCGATTTCGCCGGCCGCCTGGTCGACGATATCCTGGCGTCGGCCGGTAATGATGACCTGTGCTCCCTCCTCTGCGAAGAGCCGCGCGGTTGCCTTGCCGATGCCGCTGTTGCCGCCGGTGATCACGGCGACCTTGTTCTTGAGATGCTGCATTTGTTTATCTCCTGTGGTGTCGGAGGGCTGCCTCTTCGGCCAGCCGGCCTAAAATCCCGCATCACCCGTCGAAGGGAGCGGCCGCGACGAGATCGACGGACGACGGGACGCGATAACCGGGCACCAAGCGTTCGCCGAAATCCCGCACGAAGTTGTCGTAGGTGGTTGCCGGCTGCGTTTTCGCGATATGGCAGAAACACGCGGTCATTTTCTGCTTCATTCCCAGCCGCGGGAATTCAGCGACGATCGCCCGCACTTCGGATGACGGAATGAGGCTGTATTTCAGGCCCACGACATCAAAACAGATGCCGGTCGTGCACAGCATAATCTCCGGCTCCTTGTAGAGCCCGATCGAAGGCGTCGAGTTAAGTGCGACACTGTCCCAGATCAGTTGCGCGCGGCGCTGGCCCAATCCGGCCCTCGTTGCAAGATCCCGCGCCAGATCCGCGGCCTCCACCTCAAACCGACGGGGGCCTGCAAACCTCTCGTTAAGGGTGATGTCGTGCAGCAACACGCCGAGGGCAACGACTTCCCCGTCATGGGCGATGTCCTGGAGCTGTGCGATCCTGACCGCGAATAGCCAGGATCGGAGAACATGGTTGAACAGGTAGGGCTCGTAAGTCTCACGGGCATAATCGATCGCCCGATCAATAAGCGTCGTTCCGGGAACTGAAATACCGGCAAACATGCGTGTCTCTGTCGTGGTCATGTCGTGCCCCTCTGACGATTGCGGCGGGTGGACTTGGCGACCCCGGCTGACCGGGATCGCGCGCGGTGCCTCATCGGCACTTCGGCTATTTGCCGTCAGTAATCCCAGAAAACCGGCACCCAACGGAAAGCGTCGCCATCAACGGCAACATGCCCGACCGAAGGAAACGGCATGTGGGTGGCTACCAGTAGCTCGCCGGTCGCCGCCAGTTCCTTCAAAAGCCGGACTCGAACGCGGGCAGCCTCCTCAGGATCGTGTTCGAAGCCGTTGAACCAGTCGGGGTGTTCGAAACCGACCGCGAACACGGCGTCGCCGGCAAACATAAGCCGGTCGTTGCCGGACGCCACGCGGACCACGCTGTGCCCAGGGGTATGGCCGCCGGTGCGGGAGACGACGACGCCTGGAGCGACCTCATATTCCTCGTCAAATAGCCGCAGCTGGTTATGGTATTCCTTGGCAAACCGTTTGGCGGCAGCGCGAAGAGCGTCCGGGAAGCCCGGAGGCATGTTTACATGCGTGAAATCGGGCGCCTCCCAGAATTTGACTTCGGCGGAAGCGACGTGAATCCGCAGATCCGGGCGCAGCCGTTCTTTAACGCCGTCGACGAGCAGCCCGCCAACGTGATCCATATGCATGTGGGTCAACACGACGTCGGTCACCGATTCGAGATCGATTCCGGCGCTCTCCAGCCGCTTGACCAGCTGCCCTGCCCGCGGCAGGTTCAATTCGGGATCCAGTCCCAGCCCTGCGTCGATCAGGATGGTCTGCGCGCCGCTGCGCACCACGACGGCATTCAGTGCCCAATCGAAAGCGTCCACCGGCAGGAACATATTGTCCAACCAGACGGCGCGTTCTGCTGCGTCGACATTGTGCCCCAACATCTTGGTCGGCAGCGGCAGCACTCCATCGCTGACCACCAGCACTTCGATTTCGCCGACCTGCACTGCATAGCGCGACGGAACCAATTCCTCGGTTGCCGATCTACCGGGGCGTAAGGTGTTATCCAAGCTCATGTTTGTCTCCTGCTGACCCATCGTGCGGGGATTTGCATCTGCCTGTGTCATGCTGCGCTCCTGTTCTGCGGGGATTGGAACGTGCCGGGCACGGACCATGCGGCAGAGTGTATTTGGGCGCATTTTGGCGGTCGATTGGGTCAAGGGAGAGGGAAGGCTACACCAGAGAACAGGGTGGACTGTCCCGTTCGTTTACGAGGACAAGGACCGAGTTATGGCTGGACTGGTATGAGGAAGGGGAGGCTCATGTTTTGAGGATAGGCCCTGAATGAGCCGTGACCGCCGTCAATCGAAACAGGTGGTCCCTTAAGCATGGTTGCGAGACCAGGCCCTGCCTCCTCAGGCGGGCGATCCAGGCAGACGCGTGCGTCAATCCTCCACGCAGTCCGCTTCCACGACATAACGGCCGCGATGCCGGTGTGATGCCGGGCCCGGAAAGAACTATGGCAAAGTGTGGCCGGGTCAGTCCTGCCGGTCGCTCAGCGCATCGCGGACGGCCGCAAGCAGGGCATGACCGTCAAATGGTTTTCGCAGGAAGCCGCCAATGCCTCGAGCCCGATCCTGATCGGCGATCTCATGCCGCCCGGTAACAAGAAATACGGGTAGCTCCGGGTTCGTTTGCCGGACAAGCTCACGGAGCTCGAATCCATTGGCGCCGGGCATGCCGATATCGGTGATCAACACGTCCACCCCCTCAAGCCCAAGGGCGAGCAGCGCCTCGCCCGAGAGGAAGCTGCGGGTCCCGTAACCCGCCGATTCCAGGAGCTCCACCAATGAAGCAAGCACTCTCGGGTCGTCGTCGACGATCGCTACAACAGGCTTGTTCATATCGTCCTCCCTCTGGCCCGGCCGCCACCGGGTCACGGCATCTTCGGCACGTCGAGCGGCAGGGTGAAAACGAATGTCGCGCCGCACGGTTCATTCTTTTCTGCCCATAGCTGGCCGCCATGCGATTCGACGATCGAACGGGAGATGGCGAGACCCATCCCCATTCCCTGATCCTTCGTTGTGAAGAAGGGCTCGAAAATCTTGTCGGGAAACTGCACGCCCCGCCCCTTGTCCCTGACCTCGATCCGGACCATGTCGCCAGCTCGGAAGGCACGGATATGAAGAACCCTGTCGTTCGGAGCGGAGGCCATGGCGTCCATGCCGTTGCGCATCAGGTTGACCAGCACCTGCTGGATCTGGACCCGGTCGAACGGGACGAGGCGGAGACCGCTCTCGCCTTCGATATCCATCCGGATACGCTGCCGCCCCGCCTCCTCCGCGAGCAGATCGCGCGCCTCCCTGACGGCGGCGCCAAGCTCGACGCTGTCCCGCTTGTCCGTCGACTGCCTGAACAGAGCGCGGATGCGACTGACCACCTCGGCGGCGGAATTGGCGCTGTGGACGATGCGTTCCAACGTCTTCTGGGCACGTTCGATATTCGGCGGCTCTGCCGTCAGCCAGCGCTGGCAGGCGCTGGAATAATTCATCACCGCCGAAAGCGGCTGGTTCACCTCATGCGCGATGGAGGCCGACAGTTCGGCAAGGCTGGCCGCCTGGTTGGCGCGGGCGAGGTTCTCCTGGGCACGGCTCAGTTCGTCCTGGGCATGCACCTGATCCTCGATATCCAGGCAGATGCCGTTCCACTGAACGATCTCGCCATCGCCATTGCGCATGGCCGAAGCACGGGTCTCCACCCAACGGTATACGCCGTCGAAGCGTCGCAGCCGATGTCTCAGCGCATAAGGCTCGCCGGTGGCCAGCGAATGGGCATACCGTTCCTTCACGACGGCCAGGTCATCGGGATGGATCACGGTGTCGAGCGTGCCATCCAATCGGGATTTTCCGAGACCGTCCGTGTCCTCAAGATTGAGGCCGAGGTATTGGCGGAGCCGTTGGCTGCGATATATCGGCTTGCCATCCGGCAAGGAGCAATAGATCAGGGCGGGCAGCGTCTCGACAAGCTGCTGCAGGTGCCGTTCGCTCTCGCGTAGCGCTTCCTGGGTGGTTATGAGGTCATGGATGTCGGAACTCACGCCGTACCACTGGACGATCGTGCCCACCTCGTCCCGCAACGGCTCCGCCCGCGTTTCGGTCCAGCGATAGCTGCCTCCGGCCCGATGCTGGCGGTAGCGCTGAATGTAAGGGACACCTGTCGTGACCGAATGCAGGAAAGCCTCCCGCGCCGCCACCCTGTCTTCCGGGTGAACGACACCGAGTGACGCCGACCCATCCGGCGCGGTGATGTCTTCGATCGTGGCGCCCGTCACTTCCGTGAATGGCTTGTTGACATAGGCCGGGGTTCCGTCCGCCATCGTGCTCCAGATCAGCGCCGGCACGGTATCGATAAGCTGCTGTAGCTGCCGTTCGCGTTCGCGGAGCGCCGCTTCGGTTCTCTTATACACGTCGATATCCAATGCCGTTCCATACCATCCGATGATACGTCCTTGCTCGTCCCGCGTCGGGCGGGCCGCTGCCCGGTGCCAGACATAGGCGCCGTTGGCGCGCAGGACCCTGTATTCGAAGTTCCAGTGCTCGCCCGTCTTGAGCGCGCGGCGCAACGTTTCTCCCGCCCTTTCGCTATCGTCGGGATGCGTGCCGCGCTGCCAGCCCTGCCTCCCGCCTTCAAGGAAGGGCTTGCCATCCAGCAGAACGTTGAGATCCTCGAGCGTCATCGCGATCGAGGTCTGCGCCGTCGGGGTTGCGTAGGTAAATTGTCCGGTGGCATCGATGGCCCAGGCGCCGCCATAGAGTTTCTCGATCGCGAGAGCAGCTTGAACCGCATCACCCGTCTCGCCGAAAGAGCTCGCCATCGTCCACGGCTCGTCCTGCCGCGCCACGGCCGGATCGACATGGACGCTGATACCGTAGCCCGGCTCCACCCGGAACTCGACCCACCGGTAGCTTCCATCCGCCTGAAGCTGACGGTAACTGCTGACCTGGGGAATACCATGAAAGAAGGCTCGCGCCGCTGCCTGCTCGACGGTCGGTCGGTCATGCGGATGGACCGCGTCCATCGACTGAAGCACGTCTCGGGCGGGTCGATCGGCGAGCGGATCATCGATGTCTTCGGCGCGGTATTCGCCCATCTGGGGCGGAAGGGCCATGTCGATGACCGTGCCGTACCATCCGGTGATCGTGCCCGCCCCGTCGCGTATCGGCTGCCCGGTGCTGCGCGCCCAGCCATAACTGCCGGTCGCACGCAGCATCCGGTGTTCGACGTTGTAGTGCCCGCCCGTCTGCATGCACCGGCGCCAGGCGGCAGCGGCGGCATCATAATCTTCCGGGTGGATGACCCGCCTCCAGCCGAGCGTGTTCTCGTCAAGCTGTGAATTGAGGCTTTCCAGGCTGGTGCCGAAAAAAGCGAGTGCTGCCGGCGTCACATAGATAAAATTGCCGTCGGCATCGGTTGCCCAGGCATTGCCGGTGATCCGCTCGACGACCTTCGCCGCCTGCACGGCATCGATATCCGGGGACCCTGCCGATCCATCACTACCTACCCCTGACGTTCCGGCGGACCTCGACATGCCTCAACCCGATCCCATCGCATTTGAGATCGCCATGGTGCCTTAAATCGGGACCGCACCACAGCCCATCTGGCGAGAACGGTATATGGGAGCTTGCGACAAAAATACCTGTTCCGAAGGATAGGGCGAAGATTTATGATGTGATTTCGTCCACTCCCCCCACGGAATCGCCGGCGAAAAGGGATTGGCGAAGCTTTTCCGGGTTGCTTCTTCTGCGCTCGATGCCGGCTGCGGGATCGAGCCGGCATGGGCAGAATGACCGGTATTCAGGTGCTGAAGATCGTCCGGATCGACTTCAGGAAAGCGGAGGCGTTCCGCTCGTGTTTTGCCGCGACGAGCGGTAGCTGGCTGATGTCACCGGAGTATGTGGACAGCATTGCCGCGACCTCCTCGGCTATCGCCGGGCGGTCGGCGATCAGGCGCGCAAAGCTCTGCTGGTCGATCTCGTACGCGGTGACCCGCGTCAGCGCCTGCAGCGTGTAGGCTTCGCCTATTCCTGCGAGAAGCCCGGTTTCGCCAAAGAAATCCCCCGGCGAAAGGCGCCTCTTTTCCTGCTCGTCGTGCTGCATCGATACGATACCGGTGCGGATGATCATCATCGAGGGCAGCGCCTGCCCCTGGGAGACGATGACTTCGCCCTTGCGATATTCGCGTTCCATGCCCGATTGGGCCAATTCCTCTTTTTCGGATCGGGTCAGAACGGAGAAGATCGGATTTTCATCGATGACCTCCCGCAGCGTCGCTTCAGACGGTCGGGTGGCGTCCTCCAGCGGTATTCCGTTCACGATGGCGATCGCCGAGGGCGGCATCGCAAGCTGCAATCCGGTGGATCTGCAATGGCGATAGAAACGGTCGATGACCTCGTTTTGAGCCCTCGTTCTCAGCATCGGATTGCTCACCCGGAAAAACAGATGCATTTCCAGTGCGGTGGCATCCAGGGCGCTCAGCAAGACCAGGGGCGGCGGTTCCCTCATGATCGAGTTGCAGCCGGCCAGAACCGTCAGCATGGCCTCCTCGACGACCGAGGGAGCGTGCGTCGGCACGACCCGCACCGTCATCTTGAGAAGATGCGTTTCGTCGGGCCGGCTGACATTGGTCAGCTTCAGCTTGGCAAGGACGCTGTTGGGCAGGACCACGATATTGTTGGCGCTTGTCAGGATCTGCGTCGAGCGCCAGGTGCTCGCGATAACACGCCCTTCCGTACCGTCCTCAAGGAGTATCCAGTCGCCCATTGCATAGGTATGCCCGAGATTGAGGGCGATACCGGAAAAGACGTCGCCGAGTGTGTTCTGAAGAGCAAGACCGAGCGCAATGGCGATAACGCCGGAGGTCGCGATCAGCGTTCCGACCGGCGCGCCGAAGACGAAAGCCAGGGCAAAAAGCGTGACGCACATATAGACGACGCCGACGACGATGTCCTGCAGGAGGCGGGCCTCGCGCGGCCGGCCTTCCAGAACCAGGTAGATCCGCACGAAGCCGATGACGGCCCATGAAAGATGGAGCCACCACAACAACTGGGCGAAGACGACGAAAACGGCCTGCGCGTCGTCGATCCGCAGGCCATCCGATTGACCGAGCGGAATATCCCCAAGAACGAGGACGAAGGTCATGGCCGTGAAGAAGGCGATCTGCACGACAAGCCGCAGATTGGATCGCATCGGGCCGATGCGCTTCCAGACGGCCATGCCGGTCAGACCGAGAATGATCAGCCATGTCAGCGGAGTGGTGGCGATTTCACCCAGATAAGCCTGCAGCATGGTGATGTCCCGTATCGATGTCCGCCGGTCAGTAACCAATGCCGGCGATATAGTTCGCCAGCATGTGTTCCTGCAGCTGCTCCTGCTCGAAGAGCACTTTCAGGGCGTCGCGAATATCGAGAACACCGAGCGGTTTTGCATCCGCACCGAGGACCGGCATGTTCTGGATGCGGTTTTCCACCATGACCCGCCATGCAGCCTGCAATTCGTCCGCCGGGCTGCAGGAAATGATGTTGCGGCTCATCAGCGCCTCGATGCTTGCCGTCGGCTCGTGATCCGCCAGATGGCGAATGAGATCGGATTTGCTCAAGACACCCGCCGCCTTGCCGTTTTCCTTGCTGACCACGGCAAGTCCGATTCCCGGATTGGAGAGCGTCAAGGCGGCAGCCTGCAGCGTGGCGGCGACATCGATCACCATCAGGCGTGCCGATGTCATGGGATAGAGTTTCTCGATGCGCATGAATCCCTCCTGATGGCATTTGCTGGCGCAACCGGGCATTTCGGTATTGGTTGTGATCGGGACCGGGATGGCGCCGCCAGCGACACCATCCCGTCGTCGACGTCAGGCCGGAGCCGCCCTCCCCGGATCGAGCTTACTTTTCGTAAGTCGTCAGGTTGGTTTCGTTCGTATCGACCACGAACACCGCAAGCAGGCGGGCGCGCTCCGTCTTGCTTGCGTTTTCGCTGACGCCGTGATGATCGCCGGGAAATTCGGAAAAGCTCTCGCCGGCATGGTAGACGGTCACCGGCCCGCCATTGACCTGGCTGGCGATCGCCCCTTCCAGAACCGTCGCGTAAATGAATGCGGACTTGGGGTGCGTATGGGCGGGCGAAGTGCCGCCGGGCGCATATTCGACGAGAACGCCCTTCATGCTCTTGCCCGGCACGTTCGGCAGCGGTTGATCGTAGACCAGCGTCACCTTTTCGTCGTCGCCGTCATGGGCCATGACCACAGCCACGGAGGCGAATACGAGGGCCGTCGCGCAGAGAAATGTCCTGATCATTTTTCATTTCCTTGTTGAGCTGAGGCATGCCGGCCCGACGGACCGGCGAAGCCGGGAGGAGTTCGCGAGGGAGCCGCTTATTTCTTCTGGGCGGCGGGAGACTGCAGCCAGTCTTCGAAGCGGATCGCACCGAGGCGGGCGCCCTCATCCGGAACCAGTGTCCGGTCGTCGATCTCGACCTCGAAATAACGAGCGTGCGGATCGGCGACGACCGTGCGCGGATCGTTGGTGGCCTTGAGGTAGCGCGCGATGAATTCGTTCATCGGTGCGCGCTCCGGACCGGCGATCTCGATCATGCCGTTGACCGGTGCGGCCAGGGCCGCGTCGGCCATGGCATCGGCGACATTGTCTGCCGCGATCGGCTGGAAAGCGCCCGTCGGCAGCCGGACGGTCGTACCCTCGGTGGCCGATTGGGCGATGGAGGCGGAGAACTCGAAGAACTGCGTTGCATGGACGATCGTGTAGGGGATTCCGGAATTCCGGATGTGATCTTCCTGACGCAGCTTGGCGCGGAAATAACCCATCGCCTGCATTCGGTCCGTGCCGACGACCGACAGAGCGACGTGATGGCCAATGCCGGCGACCTTTTCCACCGCGAAAAGATTGCGGCCGGCGGCCTCAAAGAAATCCATTGCGGCTTTTTCTTCGAAGGACGGTGAGTTTGCCAGGTCGATCACGACCTGGGCACCGGCCAGTGCTTCGGCAAGGCCTTCTCCGGTGACGGTGTTCACACCGGAATTCGGCGAGGCGGCGAGCACTTCGTGCCCCTTCTTGCGAAGCCGCTCGACTGTCTTCGAACCAATGAGGCCCGTGCCTCCGATGACGACGATTTTCATGTCCGATCTCCTGGTTTCAAGTTTGATGTCGGGGTCGTGGTTTGCCCGAAGGCATTATTTCGCCGAGGCGGCTTCCTCGATCAGCGCGGCGATTTCCCTGGGATGCGAGACCGCCAGGGCATGGGACGCGCCCTCGATGACGACGGTCTTCACCGCATGCGAACGCTTCGCCATGAAGTTCATCACCGCCGGAGGAATGTTGCGATCCTCCGAGCCATAGATCGCGGAGGAAGGTAGCGTCTTCCACGAGGCGACGCCGGACGGTTCGGCCAATGCGGCCTGCGCAACGGGGCGCTGGGTGGCCGCCAGCAGCTGCGCCTCGTCCTCGGGCACATCTGCGGCGAATTGATCGTGGAATCGGTCCGGCCGGATGTAGAGGTCCTGGCCGCCGCCCGGCAGCGTGGTCGTCGTCAGCGCGTCCGCCAGAGTGCTGCCGGGAAATTTTCCCGAAAGACTCTGGCTGGATTCGCCGGTCTCCGGAGCGAAGGCGGCGACATAAACCAGCGCCTTCACATTGGAATTTCCGTTGGCGGCTTCCGTGATGACCGGTCCGCCATAGGAATGGCCGACCAGCACGACCGACCCCGAGATCGAGCGGAGGAGACTTGCGACCGCCGCCGCATCGCCGGCAACGCTGCGCAGCGGATTGGCGGCGGCAATCGCCGTATAGCCGTCCTTGGCGAGCGCACCGATCACGCCGTTCCAGCTCGATGATTCGGCAAATGCACCATGCACAAGCACGATCGTCGGCTTGGCCTGCGGTTCCGCGGCCTGTCCGAGTGCGGTCGCTGCCGTGCTGACCGCCGCGGCGAGCGCCAGAGTTTTGATGATATCGCGCATCCGATGTCTCCTGTTGCGACCTTTCGGCCGGTCGGGAGAATGCGTCAGGGCGAGCCGTCGGCCTATCGAACACAGGCATCGGCCATCTAGTCCCAGAGTACAGGTACGGTAGATCGGGTGATTAGACGCCCTGCCTGAAATCACCGCCGTCACACCCTGCTGCGAGCGACGATTTCACACCTCGCCGATGATCGGCGGCGTCGGGCTGGGAAACAGGCGTGCCTCTTTTCGGCCGTCCGGCGGCAAGGACGACGGGCTGCATCGCCCGGGCGCCATGCGCCAAGGCCGGAGGTTTCCGAAGAGCGAGATATCACCGGACACGCCGAACGGAGCGGCCGCCGGTCGTCAGCGATGCCGCAGGATCAGACTTGCGGCTTTTCGCGCAGGCTGGAAGGCAGCGAATCCCAGGCGCGGATGAGTTCGCCGACGGAAATGGTCCGCATCTTGCGCATCACATTGCTGCGATGGAGTTTTACGGTGATCTCGCTGATCCCGAGTTCGAAAGCGATCTGCTTGTTGAGGCGGCCGCGCGCCACCTCGCGAAGGACCTGGCGTTCGCGTGGCGTCAGCGTCGCAAACCGTGTGGCATGCTGGTGGATGCTTTCCGCCTGCGCCCTTTGCTCCACATCCCGCTGGATACCGGCAATCACGGCGTCCAGCAGCGTCTGGTCCCGCACGGGTTTCGTCAGAAAATCGACGGCCCCGGCCTTCATGGCCTGCACGGTCATGGGAATATCGCCGTATCCCGTGAGGAAGACGATGGGTTTCGTGACCCCGCGCGTCGAGAGCTGATGCTGCAGATCGAGGCCGCTCGCGCCCGGCATGCGCACGTCCAGCACCAGGCATCCCGGCCGGTCGGGAAGGCCGGCGTTCAGCAATTCGCGGGGCGACGGAAAACAGGCGACATCGAGGCCGACGGACTCCATGAGTTCCTGAAGCGAGTTACGAACATCTTCGTCATCGTCGACGACGAGAACCAGCGGACTATCCGCAACGACAGTTGAGGCGCCCATGGGGGTCATCTCCCGAGACGGCAGATTGCGGATACGGCGATGCAAGGCCCGCCTGTCCTGCCACACTGCGACCAAATATATGCCGACGAGTGAAAAGCACCGTTGCCGGCAAAGATGCATATATCCTTCATCACTCAACATCCCCATCTGTCGTCGGAACGTTCGCATCGCCAGCTCCACCCGGCGGCAATGACCAGCCGCAATCGATGCCCCGCCCCGTCTGTCTGTCAGGACAATGCCGCATCTTCCGCTGCAGGCTTGCGGGTCCGGCTCCTCGCCCGATCCGCAAGCCATCTGCGGACGTCGTCGGAGAATTCCGGCGGCGCCTTGCGTTCCAAGGCGCCGGCGATATCGGCCAGCGTTTGGCTCGCAAGCGAATCCCGCATCGCCTTCTCCGCGCGCAGCATCACCGCGTGGATCGCGCATACGCCTTTCGTCGCCCATGACGGCGGCCGCTCCCGGTACACGGCGCAGCGGCCGCGAATCTCCTGGCAGTCGAACAAGGGCTTCCTGCCTTCGATCGCGTCCACGACCTCCAGAACGGTGATATCTCCGGGCTGCCTTGCGAGCAGATATCCCCCTTTGATCCCCTCGGATGCGGACACGATCCCCGCCTTCTCCAGCTTCGGAAATATCTTCGCCAGAAAACTCGGGGAAATTCCCTGAAAATCAGCAAGGTCGCGACTGCTCAGCGGCGCTCCGGGCGAGCTCGCCAGCCACAGAAGACAATGCAACCCGTATTCGACACCTGCCGTCATATGCGCCATAACTCGGACTATAATTGTCTGCGTTATGGCTGACAAGCATCAATTTGGATCGACTGGCGAGGTGTATCTCTCCCCCGCATGCGATCGCCTGCCACGGGAATGGCAGTACCCATGGGCTTTGCTCCAGCGTCATCGGCGTTCCGCGGTGTATCCGGGCTCATGTCCCGGCCGTTGTCCGCGACCTCCATTTCGATCGGGGCTGAATATCCGTCATTTAAGATTCCGATAAGCGCAGGGCAGGCCCAAATCCGTCAACAATGCGTCTCACACTACGGAATGGAACGGGTTGGGATCGATCAAGCCAGGGATGGGACGAGCCCATACCAAAGGATAGGTTCTCCGCACGGATGACCTTATCCGGCGCGGGGGGCAGCGTATCGGGCGAATACGCCGCCCTAGCTAAAGGTGGCGCCGAGTTCGTCGGCGAGGCTCACAACGCAGGCGCAGCCGGCCGGAAAGGAAAGCCGCCCTTGCCGACATGTCTATCCGGCATCCCGCGTTTGATCGTAGGCATGCTGCGCAGCCAGGACAGCATCCATATTTTTCTCCGCCCAATGGGAGAGTGCTGATATCGTATCGGTCAAAGTAGACCCCAACGGCGTCAGAGCGTACTCGACCGTTACGGGGACCGTGGGAAAGATGCTGCGTGAGACAAGTCCGTCGCGCTCCAGCCTCCTCAACGTCTGCGAAAGCACCTTTTGCGATATGCCCTTGATATCGCGCCGGATGTGATTGAAGCGCACCGGCCCGTCTTGCAGCCGGTCGAGAATGAGCACCGCCCATTTGTCGGCGAGACGATCTAGTACCATCCGTGTTGGGCAGCGGTCTTCATAGACATTATAGGCGTGTTGCATCGCGCTCATGGGTTGCCTTTCACGGGACGGTTTCTTGAAGGAAACCATGTGAGAAAAAAGTGCTCTCTTTCGCAATCCGAATTACCGTGTATCTATCCGATCGATAGATAGTTTCCAAGAGAAACCCAGGAGATGAGAATGAACGATAAGGTTCTTGTATTGGGTGCGACAGGCACCTGACGGGACCGGAAGCAATGTCATACACACGAGCCGCTGGCGTCTTATCCGAGATTGTCGGCAAACCGATCGCCTATAACGCAATAGGCGATGACGCTTTTATCGGCCTCTTAACAGAGGCGGGCATTGCGTCTGACTATGCAGGCTTCCTTGCCCCGATCTTCCATCCGGTTCGGCAAGGATGGACGGTTGCTGTCACAAGTGACGTCGAGACACTGACCGGCAACGCTCCATGATCGTTGAAGACCTATGCGGCTGACAATGCCGCAGCCTTGAAGGTTTGATCTTCCAGCACCTTCACAACCGGCACCAATGCCGGGAATACGACATCCCTAAATGAAGGAGATGGCATGAAAGAGGCCGCGCCCGCTGAGAGAACGGATCACTGAGATGCAGATGATGATCGAGGGACAGTCACACTTCCAGCCTTTCGGCTTACCTTATTGGGGTTTTGCAGATCTCAA